>NZ_JBJYKD010000011.1:0-77101 GCF_049310025.1 Thermorhabdus hydrogeniformans
GGATCAGCTTTCTAATTACGCTTCCTTGCTTTTTGACATCTCTTCTTTGCCCTGGGATAACCTGCCCAGAAATAAAATGCTTTTGAACGAAACTATGGCACATTACATTTTTTGACGATCACCCTTGCCTTCTATCAGTATCCTGTATGCATCATTCCTGGTTATTCCCAGTTCCCGGGCGGCTATCTTCAGGGCTTGGTTTCTGCCGATTCCCATTGCGGCGTGTTCCTCCATTTTCGACTCGAGCAGCCTCCTGAGGCCGGCGGTGTCCAGCTCTGCTACATCGCCGCCGCTTGCGGCGCCGTGCTGCCGTGCCGGGCCTTCCGGTCCGTTTTCAACCGGACCACTCCGGAATTTTGTCTGCCCCTCCCCGGCTTTCTCCATACCGTCAAACCCCCGGCCCTCCACCACCAGCACCACCTCGCCCCGGGGGGGATCTTTTTCAAATCTTTCCAGAGCCTGGTCAATGGTCCCGCGGAAAAATTCTTCGTGGATCTTGGTCATCTCCCGCGCGACGGCGATCCGGCGGTCCCCCAGGACCTCCCGCATGGCGTTCAAAGTCTTTATCAGACGGTGGGGAGCCTCGTACAGCACCATGGTACGCCTCTCGGCGGCAAGCTCCAGAAGCCTTTGCTTCCTCTCTCTGGTCTTTCTGGGCAAAAACCCCTCGAAGGCAAACCGCTCCGTAGAAAGGCCCGACGCCACCAGGGCGCATACGGCCGCCGCCGGGCCGGGCAGCGGCACCACTCTCACGCCGGCTTGCACCGCCAGGCGCACCAGGTCCTCCCCCGGGTCCGAAATCCCCGGGGTACCCGCATCGGTCACCAGGGCCACGCTCTTGCCCTGCTGAAGCAGTGAAATAATTTTCGGCCCTCTTTCTTTCTTGTTGTGTTCGTGGTAGCTCAACACGGGGGTCTTTATCTCATAATGGTTGAGGAGTTTCCTGGTCACCCGCGTGTCCTCGGCGGCTATATAATCCGCCTCTTTTAAAATCTTGAGCGCCCTGAGCGTTATGTCCTCCAGGTTCCCTATGGGTGTGGGGCACAGATACAGGATGCCGGTATCCGGATGCATACGGGTTCCTCCGTACAAGATGATAAAAAGCCATGGGAAAAATTCTAACTTTGAGCTTCGGCAAAATAAATATCGCAAATCTCCTTCGTATAGCTTCCGTCATCATTATATATCACCAGCGGCGGCAGAACTTTAATCCCCGGGCGGCCGCCCTTTCGGGCCATTACCAAAAAAAGATTGAATTCACGGTCCCTCCCGGGCTGGATTGGTCTCAGAAGCTTCGGTTCCAGAGCGTGATTTCTCAGTTCATATACGCAATCCACCAGGCGCACGGTGCGGTACACCATGTAAAACCTGCCGCCGAAGCAAAGAAGCTCCCCGGCGGCCTTTATCACGTCCGAAAGGGTCGCCGCCACCTCATGGCGGGCCAGGGCCGTTTCTCTTCGCGGGCTGATTTTGCCCTCGCCAAGCCTCATGTAAGGCGGGTTGGATACTGCCACCGAAAAACTCTCCTTCCCAAATATGCGCGGGGCCTCCTTAAGGTCGCCGCAGACTATTTTTATTCTGTCCTCCAGGCCGTTCATGGCAACACTGCGGCAGGCCCTTTCTGCCGCCTCTTCCACTATCTCGACGCCCACGATTTCCCTGGCGCCGGTCTTGGCCGAAAGCAGCAGGGGTATAACCCCGCTTCCCGTCCCCAGGTCGATTACCCTGTCCTTCGGCCCGGCTTTAACAAAATTTGAAAGGAGCACCGCGTCGATGGCGAAGCGGTAAGATTTTTCATCCTGTATTATCTTAAGCCCCCTGCACAGGAGGTCGTCAATCCTCTCGGTGGGAGATTTTAAAAAGTCTTCCATAACCGGAACACGCCTTTTTTAAGATGAGAAAATAAAAAAGCGTATCAAAAAACCGAAATATTTATTATCAGATATTTATTTTCCAATTTAAATATCATGCATGAAAAATAAACATGGATTAAGCTGGAAAAAATATATTTCACCCTTTTCCCCAGGCGCAACCAATAGACTTCAGGATATAATTTTTGATGTTTATTATTAAATCCATTATATCAAAAGGTTTTTGAGTTAACAATTTTCACGGGGAAAATAAAAAAAAAAAGCAGCCCCCATAAAGCACCGGACCTTTTTACGCCTTCACGCCGTTTACGGCATAAAACCCATCAAGACCAAGCTCCCTCAATTTTTCCCGGGTTGGGATGCCATCAACGTCCCATCCCCGCAGAGCGTAATATTCGTCGAGGGCCCGTTCAAATTTATCCCGGGGCAAGCTCAAATGTTTTATCCCGTCACCGCCCGGCACCGGGAGAGGGTCTTCGAAAATCCTTACCGGCAGGGTGTCGTCTTTGCGGGACATGCCCTCCCGGGCGTTGAAAAGCCTTGTCAAATTCCATATCCTCTCGCCCACCTTTATATATTCCTCTTCGTTCAAATCAATCCCGGCGGAACACTTCAGGGCCTGCCTGACATTACACATAATAATCGGCGCAAAGTCGCACACGATTAAGGAGTAGGCCGCTGCCCTCTCGTCCTGCACGTCTTTTACAAAGGCGGGCACGCCCTCGAAACAGAACCTTTTGAGACGCCCGGCAAGTTCAGACGCTACGGTCCACGCCCGCTGGTGGCAGGCGCCCCGGTCCGAAGTGGCGTAGGCCAGGGCCATGCCCCAGGAACTCCTGGGTTCATATCCCGGAATCTCCATGCCTTTTACGTGCATGGCAAACTTTTCGGCATCACGGCCGATTTTCCTGGCGGCTTCCCTGACACCGTCCGCCAGTATGTCGCCTATCCCCCGCCTGTAGGCGATGTTTCTAATCAGCTCCCTTTGCCCCTTAGCGTCACCGAAATCGGGCATGTTTCTTAAAATCCCCTTTTCGCCGCATTCCATGGCAAAGCCCACCACATTACCGGCGGAAATGGCATCCAGCCCCAGATTGTTGCACAGCATAAGGGCCTTCGCAACATCCTCCATGGTTTTTATCCCGTTGTCGCTGCCGAGAAGGGCTATGTCCTCATACTCCACCTTTACCGGCCCTTCTCCGATATGAATTTTTTTCCCGCATCTTATGGGGCAATTAAAACAGGTCACATCTTTCTTCTCGAGACCGCACAGGTAACCGGCGTAAAGCCTTTCGGCGTTTTCCATAAACCCGGCCCGGAAATTCCGGGTCGGAAGTATGCCGTGCCGGTTCATGGGCTCCACCCAGTAGGATGTGCCGAAGCGGGTCCTGTTGGGTATAAAGGTATTTTCTTTTATCACCTGCAGGGCGGTGGCTGCCGCGGCTCGAAGTCCTTCTTCATCCACGACTTGTATTTTTCCGGTGCCTTTAACGGCGACGGCCTTCAAATTTTTTGACCCCATAACAGCCCCGAGGCCGGCCCTGGCGGCTATCCCCGCTCTGGAAGCGTCGCCGTCTTTGTCCATCATTATGGCGGCGAATTTGACCAGATTTTCTCCTGCAGGGCCTATACACGCCACCCGGGCTTTTGCATCGGTTTCTTTCCTTATCCGTCGGACGGTTTCATCCACGGGAAGACCCTGGATTTCTCCGGCGTCTTTAAATTCAACCCCGCCGCCGCTTATCCAGACGTACCGGGGACTTTTGCTGCGGCCGGTTATAATTAACCCGTCGTATCCGGCCCTTCTGAGTTCCGGCCCGAAGTAGCCGCCGAAGTGGGAATCGGCAAAAGTCCCGGTAAGCGGTGACTTTGAAACGACCACCGACCTTCCCGAAGTGGGAAAAAAGGTGCCGGTAAGGGGGCCGGTCAAAAACATCAGGGGATTGGCGGGAGAAAGCGGGTCTTCCCCGCCTTTCAAAGTTGTGTAAAGCAAATATGCGCCGAGCCCCTTACCGCCTATAAAGGCACGAATTACAGAAAAATCCACTTTATGTACCGAATAAGTTTCTTCGGTCAAATTTATGGCAAGTATTTTTCCGAACATTTATCCTTCACACCTCGTCTAAAGGCAAGTTTCCACAGGTTTACCGGCATCCGGCGCCACAAGGGAAACCGTCACCGCCACCGCCGCCGCTATCACCACCCCCCAGAGAATGCCCATTTTAGACAGGGAAATTGCGGCTCCCGATATGATTCCCGACCGGGCCCCCCAGGCGGAAAGCCTGCTGTTTTTCACACCCATGGTGAAGGGTTTGCTCCTATCCCTCTTCCATACCAATCCTACAAGCAGCACAGGCACTATTCCGCCGCCCGCCATGGTGTAGGCTTTGGAAAAGAGCCCTATGATGCTGGAGGCGTATATAGCCGCCAGGGTTGAAAAAACTCCCACCAGAACTGTGAGTAGTTTTGCATAAAGCACCAGTTCCCTGTCGCTCTTGCCCGGAGCAAAAGGTTTTATGAGGTCATTGACGAGTATGACGGCGGCGGAATTCAGGTTGGAGTCGGCACTGGACATGGCCGCCGCCAGGATCAACGTAAAGACTACCGCCAGCACCCAGGTGGGCGTATAATTCATCATGAGCCAGGGCATGGCCTGGTTGGGGTCTTCCAGGGCCGGATTTAGCGCCTTTGTGACAATACCCACCATGGCCGTCAGGCTTACGAAAACAACGGCAGCAATACCGCTGACCAGCATCCCGTTCCTGGCGGTGCTTGAGTCTCTGGCGGCAAAGCACCTCTGCCAGTATATCTGGGCGGCGAGAATCCCGAAACAGCCTGTAACGAAATTTTTAAGGATGACGGCAAAGGGTACGTTATGCAGGGTTCCGAGCTCCGCCGCCCCCACTTCGGCCAGCTTTTGCTGCAGGACGCTTATGGAAAAATTTACCGGAGCAAATGCGTATCCATAAAATATAAAGGCGAATACCACTACGATGATGCCCTGCAGAAGGTCCGTCCACACCACCGAATAAATGCCTCCAAGGAAGGTGTAGACGATGAAGACCGCATTGAAAAGCATAATAATGGGGATGGGGTTGGCGCCGGTAAATGTGGCGAAAATATCGCCCAGGCCCTTGCCCTGACCACCCACCCAGGCTATCATGATGCTGGCGGTAAGCACCCCTACCAGGGCTCTCGTGAATTTATCCCTCACCAGCAGGTCGTCCATCATTTCGGAAAGGGTGTTATAGGTAAATCTTCCCGCCAGACCGGCGAAAATCAGGGCGAATATTATTTTGGACCCCTGTTCTCCGAAAACAAACGGTATATCCACAAGCCCTATTTTGTAGCCCTGGGCGGCATGGCCGATAAAGTTGCCCGCCCCCATAATCGTGGCTATATCGGTAAAAAGAATGAGATACAGCGGAAGGGTCCCGCCGGCTATGGCATAATTGGAAAAGCTCTGGCCGGCGGAATCTTGAACCCTAAAAGATATCCACAGGAAAATGCCGCAGAAAACAATGGTAATAAGCCACACAATTGTGCTAAGATTCATGATTTCACTCCTTTTTCTGAAAAATTAATATCTCGAGGGAATTACATATTTCCCCCACACCACCATCACTTACAGCGTTAAGCAGGATTACGTCACTGCAGTCACTTAAGACTGAGAGACAAGCCCAAGTTCAGTCAGTAAATCCTGCAATAGGACTCGGGTTTTTTGGCAGGCCCGCCAGGTGAGAGGCCACACCGATGACCCCCTCGGCCCCCGGGGCGAGCATGGGAAGGGTCAGACTGTCGTCACCGCTGCAGGCGGCAAGGTCCGGCGCCAGAACCCTGGTCTCTTGCCGGTTTTTCAAACGGCGTTGCCATGGCAATTATGACTCTGCCGAAATCCATTGATATCCATGCCCTTAAATCTTTCCAGCGATAGTTTCGAAATATCCATGTCCGCCGGAAGGCGCTCTCCTGCAATGATTTCCGAAACGATCTTACCGGTGATGGGCGAAAGGGCTATGCCGTCCCCCTCATGGCCGGCGGCCATTATAAATCCTTTCACCCCTTCCACCGCTCCAAGAATGGGAAGCCCGTCGGGGGTGTAGGGCCTCAGGCCCGCAAAACTCCGGATTATGCTGACATCCTTCAGGGCCGGGACCAGGGCCGCAGCGTGTTTCAATATGGCCCGCAGGGCCCTGTGGGTGGTCTTCCTGTTATAGCCAGCAAATTCTCTCGTACCGCCGATAAGCAGATTCCCGTTTTCCGTCTGTCCCAGGGAAAGGCCCACCCCCAGTCCGGCGTCCTCGCCGCGCCCCAGAAGGTCCGGCCTGAACTTGGCTGTTAAGTAGCGGGCGCAGTTGACATCCCCGCGGATCAAAGGAGCCACGGGCTCGGTTACCACAATCTGGCCCCGCCTGGGGACTATGGGGATATCCACGCCCACCATGCGCCCGATGTGCGGGGCATATACCCCGCAGGCGTTTACCACAACCCGCGTCGTTATCTCCCCTTCGGAAGTAATTACCGAATGAACTCTGCCATTTTCAACCCTTATGCCCTTAACTTCGGTGTGTAAAAAAATCCTGGCCCCGTTATTTTCGGCGGCCCTTTTAAAAGCCAGCGTCAGGTAAATGGGATTTACCTCCCCGTCCAGGGGGCTGTAGGTGGAGCCTTCTATGTCTTTTGATAAGGCCGGCTGTCTTTCCAGGGCTTTTCCCCTATCCAGAAGTTCCACCTCAAGGCCTATGCTCTTTTGCCTGGAAACGAATTCCCTCATCACCTCCCACTGCTGTGGCGTCTGGATTACAATCATTCCGCCGTTATTTCTGTAGTGTATGTCTATGTCAAATTCCTTCTGAAGGTCCGGGAAAAGCTTTATGCTCTCCAGAGCCAGCTTTAAATGCAGCCCCGGGTTCTTGGACTGGAGCAGAACCGCTTTGTCGCAGGCACCTGAAGTTCCCGAGGCAATATCCTCCCTTTCGACAAGGGCTACTTTAAAGCCTTTTTTTGCCGCATAATAGGCTACAGAACAGCCTATAACGCCCCCGCCGATCACTACCACGTCTGACGACCGCATCGGATTACCCCTTTCAGTTGGGTGAAGAATTTTTCAGATCAAATTTTTTTGGTTTAAATAATGCAAGTCTCATGCCAAAAAGAAATACCGCAGGTAAAGCGGCAGACAGGGGTTGAATTCCAAATTTTATAACTTCCCGCGGGCGGTTTCAATTGAATTTTTTTAAAAAATGCGGTTCCGGTGTTTCCAGAAATTTGAGGATGGTTTCTAAAAATTAAAAATCCGGGCGGTTCACACCCGGATATCGTATTTTTTTATTTTGTTGTAGAGAGTGGCCAGAGAAATTTTCAAAACTTCCGCCGCCTTTTTTTTGCCCTCCACTCCGGTGCCGTACTCTTCCAGAGCTTTTTTTATCAACCGCCTTTCCATTTCCTCCAGAGAAATCACGCCGGCCCCAGCCTGCATGTCCCTCTGAAGCCGGTCAAAATAGGGCAGCAGCAGTTCTTCGGTGATCCACTCTCCGTCTGCCATAAGCACCGTGCGCTCCAGGATGTTCATGAGTTCGCGGACATTGCCGGGCCAGTGATAGGAGAGCAGCATTTGCTTGGCACCGTCGGTGAGGCCTTTGATGTTTTTGCAAAATTTGCGGTTGAAATTCCTTAAATACACCTGCGTCAGGGGCATGATGTCTTCTTTTCTCTCTCTGAGGGGTGGAATGTGAATATTTATTACATTCAACCTGAAATATAGATCTTCCCGGAATTTCCCCTGCTGTATAAGCTCCTGCAGATCCCGATTCGTGGCGGAAATGATCCTAACGTCGATTTTTACGGGGCGTGTGCCGCCGATGCGCTCTATTTCCCGTTCCTGAAGAACCCTTAAAAGCTTTGCCTGGAGCACGGGGCTCATGTCTCCTATCTCATCCAGGAAAATGCTGCCTCCCGAGGCCAGTTCAAATTTTCCCAGTTTCAACCGGTTCGCGCCGGTGAAGGCTCCCGCCTCGTAACCAAAAAGCTCGCTTTCCAGCAGGTTTTCCGGGATGGCGGCACAGTTCACCTTGATGAAGGGCCTGTCCCGCCGGGTACTTTCCGCGTGAATGGCATTGGCAAATATTTCCTTGCCCGTGCCGGTCTCGCCGGTTATCAGGATGGTGGAGTCCTCTCGGGCGGCCTTTCTTGCGAGATTTATCACATTCTTCATCTTCTCGCTCTCGCACACGATATCCTCAAATTTACCCCGGCCCTCGTTCAATTTTTTAATTTCGTCTTTTAAACCGTTAATGATGGAATTGGAGTGTTTCAGCTGTTCGGTAAGTTTGACAACATCCGTGATGTCCTGAAAAACCACTACAGCTCCCGTCATCTTACCGTCCACGATGATGGGTGCGGCATTGGATATGACTTCTGCACTAGACCCCACGGCTTTGTTTCTTTTGCCTGTACACGGCCTGCCCGTCCTGAGCACCTCCACCAGGGCGCCGTCAGGGGATACCTCAAATACGTTTTTGCCTATTCGCTCCTCGGCGGGTATTCCGGTGATTCTGGTAAATCCCTGATTCACATATTGTATGACTCCATCCCTGTCCACCATCTGAATGCCCTCCTGGGCAGAATTTAATATGATGGACAGCTTTTCTTTTATCTCCTTTATCTCCAAAAGTTGTTTCCTCTCGTGGATGACGGTAAGCATTATGCTTGCAGCCCTGCCCTCCACAAGAGCGGCGGTGGGGGGTAGAGCCTCCCGGAGGCCCCTGGCCACAGTCTCGTCGCCGGTCATCTCGAAAACCACGTCCGGATCGCAGTCGCCGAGCAGTCGCTCAAAACTCTCAAAGCACTTTATCCCCCGCCGGCGGGCGATTTTCATGCCCGGCGCCTGAGGATTGATGTCGGCCACCCCCACTATCTCGATGTTTTCAAAATCCTTGAAGGCCTCCATCAAGGCCATCCCGCCTTTGCCGGCTCCTATGATGCCGACTTTTAATTTTTGCACAAATCCTGCCTCCCGAAAAAGGTATTAAGTTTTTTCTATTCTACAAATTTAGGATAATTCCTCCTTCGGGACTTGAGCAATAATTGACATTTCAGCATCAAAAATATTCTTTTTGCGGGCAATGATAATTTACATCCAGGCACTTTACCGGCGCTCATTGCGCCCTGCCGTTTATTTTGCATGGTTTACCGGCAAAAATAAAATAGGCCCGGATATCCCGGAGCGATTATAAGATGAGATCGGTCAGAGGCTGCCTGTGTTTTACGGCACCGTACACCCACTGTGTCAATGTAACTATGTCGAAGACCGGAAGGCCCACGGCCTTTTGCACCGCCGGCCTGAAAGGCGGCATGTTGGTGCACTCGAAGACAATGGCCCCCACATCGGGGTTTTCTTCCACCATGCACCGCGCCACACTCACCATCTCTTCTCTGACCCTGTTTGCATCCATGGTCTCACCGTTCTGCAGAAAAACCCTGGAGAATTCCTGTTTTTCTTCCATCCCGTAAACCACCAGGGGAATGTCAAAAATACCGGCGCCTTTGAAGTGGAGCGGAGTCAGGTGGGGTTTGCTGGCGGTCATAATCCCCACCTTTTTATTCCTCCCCAGCATCCTGTATATCAGCGGCACCTGGAGAAGGCTGGAGGTGAATACAGGCACGCGGACGGCACCCGCCAGCTCTTCCTGAAATATGGCGAGAAAACCGCAGCTGGTGGTAATGGCGGACACTCCCTCCCGCTCCAGTTCCCTGGCAGCCTCTATGAAAGGGGCTATCAGGGCGGGGTCGGCATCCTTCACCACTCTCCGGGAGGTGGCGCCTTCCACTTTTTTATACCTCACCGGAAAATCAAAGGTCAGCGCGTTTCCGATGTCCCCCGGTATTCTGGGAAATCGGGTGTCCAGCATGAGGATTCCTATGCTCTCACCGTAATTGGTGGTTCCCCCTCTTACGATCATTTCAGACCTGCCCTTCCCAAAAGGAAAATGAAATTTTAATTATAAGTCTTCATGAGTTTTCAAACCCGGCGGTTAACCGCTTAATCGGCCTTCCAGCCTGCGAACCTCTCCAGGCTCAAAGGTCGTACGTCCATAAAGCTCTTCCCCTCCACCACCAGGTCGGAGATGATTTTGCCTGTGACGGGAGAAAGGGCTATACCGTCGCCCTCGTGTCCGGCGGCCATTATAAACCCCTCCACCTCCCGGACCGGTCCCAGGATGGGCAGGCCGTCGGGGGTGTAGGGCCTGAGGCCGGCAAAGGACCTGATGGCGTGGATGCCTTTTAAAAGCGGGACGTGCCTTGTGGCGTGTCTTAGTATGGCCTTCAGCGCTTCGTGAGTGGTGTTTCTGTCGTATCCCGCAAATTCCCGGCACCCTCCTATCAGAAGGTTGCCACTTCTGGTCTGGCTGAGGGAAAGTCCCACACCCAGCCGGATCTCGGGGTCGTCGGAACCTTCAAGCATCCTGGGGTTGTACTTTGCGGCGATGTATCTCGCCGAGAGCACGTCCCCAGTGACAAACCCGGGCACCGGCTCCGTAACTATTATCTGACCGCGCCGGGGCTTTATGGGCGCCGAAAGGCCCACCATTTTGCATATGGCGGGGGCGTAGACTCCGGCGGCGTTTATCACCATACCCGTCTCTATCTCTTCGCTGCCCGCCACCACCGATTTCACCCTGCCGCCTTTCACCTTTATGTCCACCACCGGCGTGCCGGTGCGGATCTCCGCCCCCATCCTGCGGGCCGCCCGGGCGAAGGCGAAGCAGAGCTTCATGGGGTTTACATGGGCGTCCCGGGGGCTGTAGGTGGCTCCCATCAGGTGGGGTGAAAGGCCTTTCTGAAGCCTGGACGCTTCCTTAAAGTCCAGGAGCTCCACCTCAAGCCCTGCGGCCTTCTGCTTTTTTACGAACTCCCTCATGGCCTCCAGCTGCCGTCCGTCTTCGATGAGGATCATGCCCCCGGTGTTTTCGTATTCTATATCGCAGTCCAGTTCCTGTACAAGTTCCTCATAGAGTTCGGCGCTTTTCATGGCAAGCTCCAGGTGTATGCCGGGGTTTTTGGATTGGAGGATGATGTCTATGTCACAGGCCCCGGAAGACCCGGAGGCCAGATCGTCTTTTTCCAAAAGGGTCACCTTTTTACCTTTTTTCGCGAGGTAATAGGCAACGGATGTGCCTATGACGCCCCCGCCTATCACGACTATCTCCGCGCTCTTTTTCAATCGTCTTCTCCCTCCACTATCTCGCCTATCTTTATGGCCCTGACCGGCGGCCTTGATGTGGGGGGGGTTATTTGTGAGGGATCTTTGACCTGTGAGAGCATCTGGGTGATGAGGCGGCGGCACGTCCTGCCCTGGCATAGACCCATTCCCGCCCGGGTCCTCCGCTTTATGCCGGAAAGGGTGGTGGCGCCGTCGGCGATGGCTTCCTCTATTTCCCTGCGGGTAACTTCTTCACACCGGCAGATGTATTCTTCTTTCATTTTTACGACCTCCCAACCCGCCTTATGCCGCGGACGATTTTGATGAATTCCACGGGGACCTGGACCGTTATCACGGCGGTGGCGTCGTATTTTTTAGATTTTACCACCCTTAAAACAGCACCTCCGGTTACCACCCTTCCTTCCCGGTCCACGCATTCCACCATGTCGCCTTTTTCAGGCAGGGGGTGGTATTCGTAGGGGAAGCTGATTTCGGCTTTTTCCTTTGAGCCGTCCACGACAAATATGGCCAGGCCCGGGCAGGCGGCTATACACGTGCCGCAGCCCGTGCACTTCGTCTCATCCAATGCCGGCAGATTGGTGATGGGCTTCCCCACGGATATGGCTCCAAAGGGGCATGCTTCTTCGCACGGGTTGCAGGGGATTTCCTGGGCGCATTCTATGAAGGCCACGGGACCTTTTTTTATCCTTTCATCCGAAGGGACGCCGGGTATTCTTGAAAGTTCTTCTTCTGAAGGAAATCCCTGGTATATAACACCCTGTCTCTGTGTCATGCCAATTTCCTCCTTGCGTTCAGCTGCTCAAGTTTTGCCCTGAATCTTGCTTCTCCAAAAGGGCCTGTCCTGAGGGCATCCAGGCGTTCCCATATTTCTCGTTTCAGTTCCAGCGCTCTTTTCCGGTCGCAGTAGCCCAGGCTCTCGGCGCAGGCCACCCCCGCGAGCCTCCCCTCTTCCATGGCGGAGGAGGCTTCTTCCACTCCCGTAATGTCTCCCGCCACGTAAATGCCGGGCACGGTGGTCTCCATGTTTCTGTCGTGGACGGGAACGTGACCTCCTAAAGCGGGGATGAAGGTGAATTCGCACCCCGCCATCCAGGCAAGTTCCGTCAATGGAGAAAGACCCACGGCAAGGCATACGGTGTCGACCTTAAACTCTCTTTCGCTGCCTTCCACAGGCTTCCAGCTTTCGTCTAAACTTACGGTTACAACCCCTTCCACCTTTTCTTCGCCCAGGACTTCTTTTATTGTGGTGGAGGTGTATATGGGGACCCCGGCACGCCTGATTTTGGCGGCGTGGACCCCGTAGCCGCCTATTTTGGGCGCAGCTTCAATCAAAGCTGCCACATCGGCCCCCGCCTGCATCAGCTGGTAAGAGACTATGAGGCCCACGTTGCCGGAGCCCACCATGAGGATTTTTTCACCGGGCAATACCCTGTGCACGTTTATCATGGTCTGGGCGGCTCCCGCTCCCATAACCCCCGGCAGCGTGCAGCCCGGGAAAGCCAGGGCGTTTTCTGAAGCTCCGGTGGCTATGACAATTTTTTTCGCCTTAAGGGTATGGTCCCTCCCGTCTTTTATATAAGCTATGAGCCTGTCTTCATATATGCCGTATACCGAGGCGGAAAGCAGGACTTCGACTCCCAGCTTCCCTGCTTCCTGCAGCAGCTTTTCTCCAATGCGAAATCCCCGAATGCCGGCCTGGTGTTCTCTTGAACCGAAGAATTTGTGGATTTGCTTGAAAAGCTGGCCTCCGGGCTTTAAGTTTTCGTCGAGAACGGTAACCCGGGCGCCGGCCCTTGCGGCTTCCACCGCGCAGGAAAGGCCTGCGGGCCCTGCACCGATGACGGCTATTTCGGTGGTCTTCATTTTTCCTTACCCCACTTCCCAAGCCCTTTTTGAGTGCTTATTACCATCCCGTCGCGCACCGGGGTGACGCAGGTCCTGACGTTGGGGACGCCGTCCACGGTCATGACGCAGTCGGTACACCGTCCGATGGCGCAGAATATGCCCCGCGGCTTATGGTATTTCGGGGTTTCCCGGAATTTTTTTATCCCCGCCGCAAGAAGGGCCGCCGCTATGGGCTCGCCTTCAATGGCGGGAACTTCCCTTCCATCCACTATTATGGTGGCGTCGGGTTTTCTGGTTTCATCGCCGAGAACGGGATGATGCCATACGCGCAATTTGCTCCCTCCAATTCTGCTCCGTTAATATACAATACAGCTCATACAAAAATCATACCAGCTCCGGCCCCTTACAAAACCGCATGCGGGATACCAGGTTTTATAAAAAATAGAACCGGCTGTTCCCCAATGTAACCGGTATCATTTAAATTTCTGTTCGGTTAAAATCGCTTTGAACGCGCCGGGTGGCGATTTGAATAAAATAAAAGTGGCAATTCTCGCCGCAGGCATGGATTTTATAAATTTTAAAAATCGATTTCTTAATTTTAGAATTTGGTGTGATTTTTTACGGTGTTTATAGGGTTACAATATTTGAATCCAGGGCCGAATCGTCAGCCATCTTCTGGAGAGGCAGGGCTATCTCTTCAGGCATTCCCTTCCTATAAGGGCGGTCTTCAAATATCCGAATTCTTGGTTCCTTTATCATCCAAGTCCTTTCCGGTGAAATTCGGCCTTGCTTAAATATTCAAAAATATTCAAAAACCGGCACTTTGATTATTCTGTCGGGTTTGGCCTCTTAATAAGAATTTATCGAGCTTTGCCGTCTTCGACAGCCGCCGCTCTCAATCCCCTGCCCTGCCCGGCGGCGCCTTGCGGCCTGGCTGCTGAAAAAGACCCCTGCAGGGTACTGGCAGGAGATTCCATTCATTCAGTCATTGACAAAAATGGATTACAATTGTAATATAAAAATAAACTTACAATTGTAATCTATACGGAGGTGTTGATCATATGAAAACATTTCCGCAGATATCCGAAGCCGAGCTGGAGGTTATGAAGGTCCTGTGGGATTTGAATTGCGCCACCAGTTCGCAGATTGCAGACAGATTGATAAAAGTTAAAAAATGGAAGCCCAAAACCGTGCAGACCCTTATCAACCGGCTGGTCGCCAAGGGGGCCGTAAAAGCGGAAAAAAAATCAGGCAAAGCCTTCTTGTATTCACCCCTTATCGGCGAAAGCGAATTTAAGGCTCATGCCAGCAGTTCTTTTCTGCAAAAAGTATTTGACGGCTCCCTGAGCCTGATGATAGCAAGTTTTATTAAGGAAAAGAAATTGTCAAAACGGGAAATCGAAGACCTTAAAAAAATTCTGGAGGAGGACGTCTGAACATGGAGGAGATTTTTAACACCGTTCTCACAACTTCCTTTCATGCTTCCATTGTGGGGCTTGTAATTGTACTTGTGAAAAGGATATTAAAAAACAAAATCAACCCCGGATGGCATTACTTAATATGGGCTGTGCTCATACTGAAACTCCTCATCCCTTTCGCTCCTCCATCCCCGGCGAGCATTTTTAATGCCGTTTCGGTAGCAACGCAAAATGTGGATTTTGCCGGGCCCTACATAAAAGACCACCGTGAACCTCCGGCCATTACCGGCAAGGGCAAACTGCCTAATAATGCTGCGGTGAATAAAACTATAAATATAAACGCCGGTTTTTTTGAAAAGGCTAAAAGGTTAGCGGCTTATATATGGATAAGCGTCTTTGTTCTTTCGACGGCATTTGTCATTTACACAAATTTTGCATTTCGCGGGAAACTCAAAAAGAGAAAAAAAGCTGCTCCGGAATGGATATATAAGATTTTGGAAAAATGTAAACAAAAGATGGGAGTAAAGAGCGAAATTGAAATTATCGTTCAGGACATAATAAATACTCCTTCCCTTTTTGGAATATTTAAACCCACGCTCATGATTTCTCCTGCAGTTTTAAACCTTAAAAAAGAAAATATGTCGTACATTATCCTGCACGAACTTGCTCACCTGAAGCGAAGGGACATAATGGCAAACTATCTTCTGCTTTTGTTACAGATGATGCACTGGTTCAACCCATTGATATGGTGGTTATTTAAAATAATCCGTCAGGATATGGAAATGGCCGCCGATGAGACGGTGCTGGTTTTGCTGGAAAGCTCGGAAAGAAAAGAATATGGAAGGACGCTCATTTCCGTTCTGGAAAGTTTTAAGGCGCAAAAACCATCCTTAAAGCTTGTGGGCATGGTGGATGATGCGGGAAATATTGAAAGGAGGCTGAAGATGATTAAAATGGCTGATTTATTCAAATATAAGCGCCGTTTATTCGTAATTACAGGCGCGATGTGCTTTGCAATACTCAGTTTCATACTTTTAACAAATCCCATGGCCAAAAATTCCTTACAGATAGGGAGTTATACTCTGGAAATTCCCGATGATTTCAGGGTAAAAACCGACACCCCGGGTTTAATTACTCAAAAAAATACAATCTTTAAATTTACCACCGCCACCAAAATTATATCGTTTAATGAACTTGAATTTGAAAAAAACAATGTCACCGTGGGCGGTGTACAAATAATAAGCTACGAGCCCGGACAAATGCTTTTTTTGCCCAATCACTCCGAGGTAAAAAGCCGGCAAGAAATCAAGGGGTTAATTACAAAAGCCGTTCTGGTAAATCTCGATATGACCCAGCCGGCGGCATCGAAAGATGCGTCCGTAAAAAATGAAAACCATCTGTATTTGATATTTGAAAAAGATGGAATCGCTTACGACATTTACGCCGACTCAAAATACGTCCACCAAACCCAGCTTATAAAAATTGCAAAAAGCTTCAGGCCGAGCGACAATTCGGGAGCCCTCAGGGCCGTGGAACACTTCGGAAGAAATCTGAAGAAGGTGGATAAACTGGCTCCAGAAGAAGTATGCAGAGAGCAGATAAGAGAAAACTACGGTGCGTATGTAGCACCGTCCCTGCTGGCCGAATGGATAAAAGATCCTTCGAAGGCCCCGGGCAGATATGTTTCCAGTCCCTGGCCGGATAGAATCCAAATAAAAGATATAGTAAAAATCAACAGGAATAAATATATGGTGGATGGTGACATTGTGGAAATAACCAGCGTCCCCGATGAGGCATGGAAGACCGGAATAACCCTTACGGTTGAAAGATCCGGAAAAGATTGGTTTATTACCGGTTGGACTACTTCAAAAGGATTTGGGCGGTAAAAACTTGGAACCGGGGAGCTTATTGCCTTACATTTCGATACCTTTGAATCCATAACACAATATTTTTTGGAAGAATTTTCTTAAAAAAACTTTTTCCATAAATATCTCAATTGGTAAAAAATGGGGATTATAGAGGCCGCATTCCTCCACCATGGTATTCTATTAGAGGACGAGATTATATGCGAGACGAAACCATTGAATGGCTCACCCAGGCAGAGTATGATATAGACACTGCACAGGTCTTGTTTGATACTGGCCGTCATCTCCGATAATCTCCCATCGTTTCCAAAATGGCATTCCGGAAAACGCGGGCGAAACTATAATGAGGATACTGCTCTATCAACATTTTAAGCTCATCCGGATAACGTGTAGCCACTGCGGCAGTATTTAACCGAGTTATAAACCTTATTTGAGATTCAGACAACTTCGCTTCTATTACTCCCGCATCACCTTATTTCTGGAGTTCATATGCTTCTGCCACGCGTGGAGCACCAGGGACGCGGCGATGACGCCGTATGCGATGAAAGCCCTGAAATACTCCCCTATCTGGGCATCTCCGAACAGGTTCTTTCCGGCAAAGGGAGAGATGATGAACAGCGTGTGGAACAAGAGCGTGCCTATAACGGCCTCGCCGATGGTGGCTCTGGTGACGGATGCACCACCCACCAGAAGGGCTGCTATTGAAAACATGCCCACCTGCTCGTGGCTGAAATAGGTGTTCAGGGTTCCGATATTCTGCAGGAAAATAATCTGCCCCCATGCGGCCAGGACCGTCGAGATGGAAATGGCGATAATCCTGGTCCTGTCCACATTTATTCCCGCAACCCCGGCCACATGCATATCCTGGCCCAGCGCCCTGAAATCCTGACCAAGCTTTGTTTTTATTATAAACTTTGTAAACGCACACAGTCCGGCCACAACCAGCAGTGTCGCCACGGGTACGTTAATCCCAAGGATTTCTGGTTTTATCAAATTGTCCAGGGAGTACTGAATCAGCTTGAGGTCTATGGCGTTTTTCAGGCCGACGCCGCCCTTCAAGACTATTTCAGGATTTTTTACGGGTATGACGGTCCCTATAAATGTGAGAAAAACCAGCTGGTAGAGGCCGTTGGCAAAATAGCCGAGTATGAGGCTTGTGATCATCTCCCTGCCCTTTGTTTTGTTCAGTATGCTGCCCGTGGCACGGCCGAAAAGCAGCGCAAAAGGCGTGGAAAACACAACGGCCAGCACAAGACCCTCAAATCCCCCGATGTCCAGAAACTTTACGGTTATTAATCCTATTTGCCCCGCCATGGCGCCTATCACCAGAGCGAAGTTCAATCCCATGCCGGCTATGACGGGAATTATGAGCGACAGCACCAGAAACAGGTTTCTGCTCAATCTCACCACCAGTTCATTTATTATGTAATTTGCTTTCAGGCCCGAGGCGTATATTCCGCCCAGACATATGACCAGAAAGAGCAGCGGCACCGCATTGTTTGTGATGGCGCCCGTAAAGTCAAACCTTTGTTTTTGCGTTTTACCGCTTATGCCGGTCTGTATGCTCATGAATCGCTCCCTCCCGCCTTCGTCAGTGCGTACAAAATAACTCCGTTGCTCACAATAAGCCTTATGACTTCGGAGAGGTTGCCCTCGGGCATCATCTTGTTTATCACCGGCAGCGAAATAGTCAAAAGAGTCTGGAACAGCACGGTGCCTGTTACCACATTGGAGATGCTGGCTTTTTTGGCAGTGGCGCCGCCGATGAGTATGGCGGATATGGCCACAAAGGGCATCATCAGCGGACCGGTGTAGAGCTGAAAGAAGCCGAAGCTCTGGGCGTATACCAGAATTCCTATGCCGCCTGTGATCATTGACAGCATAGTGCCGATTATTCTCTGTCTGTCCACATTGATGCCGTTGGCCGCCGCAAATCTCGGATTGTCACCGGCCGCCATCATCGCAACTCCGGTCTTCGATTTTAGAAACAGCCCCATCAGCAGGCATCCGAGGGCAAAAAACAGCAGGGTTCCCGTGGGCACCGGTTCCCCCAGAAGCTTAAAGGAAAGGAAGCCGTCCAGGACCTTGTGAAATTTCCCCGCCAGCGCGATGGTAGTCCTCAAGCCGCGCCCCCCTATGGCCCATATCATATCCGGATTTTTGAAAGGCAGCAGCAGCCACCCTATGCACATCAGGGAAACGATGGAAAATCCCATATAGGTTCCCACCGTCATTTCATCGCCCTTGACTCTGTTTAAAAGAAGGCCGTAAGCGTACCCGGCAACGGCGGAAACCGGTATGGAAATTAAAACCGCCGCTATGAAAGCCGTCATACCGGTCAGCTTCAATTCGATGCTGATGCAGCCAGCCAGCAAACCGCACAATATCCCTATGGACAGCCCGAAGTTCAATCCCGTCCCTGATACGATACCTGGCACCATGGCCAGCACCAGTATGCCGTTCATACCCACCCTTACCAGCGAGTCTTTAAGGAGTCCGGGCACATTCTGTTTTTGTACGACCGCCAGGGCGCACAGCAAAGTCAGAAACATCGTAATCAATATTTTCGGGTAGTCGTACCTGTCCGTAATTTTCTTCCACAATTCCTTCACGCTACACAACCTCCTTCTAGCGAGAAGCGCATTCGCCGGCCATCATCAAACCGAAATCCACATCCGGACTCGTCGGGGCCAGGATGCCCTGCAGCGTTCCGTTATAGATGACGGCAATCCTGTCGCAGATGGACCTCAATTCCCCAAGTTCACTGGAGGTCATCACAATTGTCATGCCCAGTTCTTTATTCAATTTGACCAGGAGGTCAAGCACAAGCCTCTTGGCACCTATGTCGATGCCCCTGGTGGGTTCCGACACAAACAATATTTTTGGCTCAAGGGTAAGGGCCCTGGCTAAGCAAACCTTCTGCTGGTTGCCCCCGCTCAGCGTCCTTGCTGGCTGGGCGGGCCCGGTACACCTTATGTCCAGGTCCTTTATCATCTTGAGAGCATGGTCTCGTATGGCCCTTTCATCCATCATCTTTAATCTTTTTATGCCGGCCAGAGGTTTTATAAATTTGTTCTGGACCTGCATGCCTGTCATGACGATGTTCAGCTCTATGGACGTGTCAAGCAGCAATCCCACGCCCCTTCTGTCCTCGGAAACAAAAGCCAGACCTCTTTCAATGGCCCTTCTGGGGTTGTTGAGTTCCAGCCTGTTGCCATTTATCAAGACTTCACCGGCGGCCGGGTATAATCCCATAATCCCGTTGGCTATGCCCAGTTTGCCCTGGCCCGCCAGACCGCCTATTCCCAGTATCTCCCCCTTTTTTATCTCCAGATTCAGGCCTTTTACAGCCTCGCCGGGCATATCCACGTACAGATTTTTCATGGACATAATCACTTCTTCCGCAGCATTTTTATTTTTCGCCTCATACTGAATTCTTTCTATCTTTCTCCCAACCATCAGCTGAGCGATTTTCTCCAGGGTCGCCTCGCCTCTGATCATCCGGTCCACCTGCTCGCCGTCCCTCAATACCGTAATTCTGTCTGCAACGGTAAGCACTTCGTCCAGCCGGTGGGTGATAAACAGTATACCGATACCCCTGGAAGCCAGCCTCCGCATGGCATCCAGGAGCCTGCCGGCTTCACTTTCCGTTAAAACCGCGGTGGGCTCGTCAAATACCAGTAGCTTTATGTTCTGCTTGTCGATTTCCCTGGCTATTTCCACAAACTGCATATAACCCACGGGCAACCCGGCTACGGGGAGCCGGTCGTCCACATTCATGCCCAATTCATTCAGCGCTCTTTGCGCGTCTGTCCTCATGGCGTCTATGTCCAGAAATTTCAGGGCCGGCCCGAATATTCTGCTTATGATGTTGTTCCTGGTTATTTCTCTGTTGAGTTTAATATTCTCCGTTATGTTAAAACCCGGAAGCAGCATGAATTCCTGGTGCACCATGCCTATACCCAGGTCCATGGCGTCTTTCGGAGATTTTATATCCACGGTTTTTCCGTCAAATATAATTTCTCCGCCGAATCCTCCCGTACTGTTTATGACGGGCATTCCAAATATGATGTTCATTAATGTGGTTTTGCCCGCTCCGTTTTCCCCCACCAGTGCGTGGATTTCTCCGGCTCTCACCGTCATGCTGACGCCTTTTAAAACTCTATTGCCAAAGAACTCCTTCTCAATATTCCTCATTTCAAGGATGTTCTTTGCCTCCATCGGCCATCCTCCTTGCCGCAAGTTGAGTCCGCCGCGTGCCACGTACAAAGGGTTGCCGCGTCGCGGCAACCCTTCAGCACCCCTATACGGCAGTTAGAATGTTATGAAGTCGCTAAGTATCATATAGAAGTTGTCATACTTAACATCGTTTCCGT
Source organism: Thermorhabdus hydrogeniformans (assembly GCF_049310025.1). Classification (NCBI taxonomy): domain Bacteria; kingdom Bacillati; phylum Bacillota; class Clostridia; order Thermosediminibacterales; family Tepidanaerobacteraceae; genus Thermorhabdus; species Thermorhabdus hydrogeniformans. Next base: position 20,599 of record NZ_JBJYKD010000011.1, read on the forward strand.
CTTTATCCTTGCCCGTGTAGGTATTAAATGTTATTTTATATCCGCCGGCAATTTCCGACAATATTTTTTTCAATGCATCAGCATCGTTTTTGCTTGTAATCTTGCCTTCGCACCACTGCTTTGCGTATTCGACGCCGGCCTCGACTTCCATCATTGCCAGCGGTACCGGCCATGTGGAGAACCTCCCGGTGCCGCCCTTTTCGGCTATCTCGGCTTTAATCTGCTCAATCAGGTAATCTACATCCCCTTCGTGGCCCTTAACATCAATGCCAAGTGCTCCGGGATACCCGTGGTACGGGCTCGGACAGCACTGCTGGGCGAAAATGGCGCCCGTTTCAAGACACGCTTTGATAAGCGGCTCCTGCATGGCACAGTTGGTGCTGAAAAAGTTGGTATCCTTTCCGTATTCCTGGACCTTCCTCGGGACATCTTCCAGTATGAACTGCTGTGCTCCGGGCACTCCGGCGTCCCCCGTCGGATCCGGCGCCGTGGCGTCGACGAATTTTATGCCAAGCTTTTCACATTCGGACTTGAATATTTCCCTTCTCTGGGCAAGCAGCGGGTACGACATGTGTCTCGGGAATGAATAATGCACAAAGGTAGTAGCCCCCATTTTCCTGGCCTGGGCCGGGATGGTATACCCCATCGCCAGCTCGTCGCCCTGCATAACAATATCGGCTTTTTTGGCGATCATGTCCGGGTCTTCGCCCGGAGTGCCGGCTATAAGCAGCACGTCGGGCCGCGCTTCCCTGACCTTTTCAAAGGCCGCGCATGCTCCGGGTATGGCCTGGACCATGACCAGCGCTTTTACATCGGGATCCGAAACCAGCGACAGAGCATTGGCGATAACCGTTTCCTGTTCTTTTGTAAAGTTGTCGGGATACGTCTGCGTAACAACTATATCGGGATACTTCTTTGCCATTTTTTCAGCAGCCCTGAATTCCTCTTCATTTTGAGAAACGGTGCTGGTGTAAACGGCGATTTTAAATTTCTTTCCATCCGACCGTCCGGCCGACCCATCATCCGTGCCCGGCGATGGCCTGCCGCAGGATGCAAGCCCGAAAACCATTAAAACCATCAGAAAAGCCAGTACTTTTTTCATTATTCGTTTCCTCCCTTCAGTAATTTGATTCCAGATCATCCGGGAAATGCCGGTCCCCCGGACTAATCCGCATGTAATTATCAGCGCCTTTATACAGAGACTCCGTAGTAAGAATTCAACTGATATATAAGTTGTCAATATTGTTTGTATATATTATATGTTTTATTTTTTATTATATGTGTTTGAAATAATGTTGTATTTATATATAAATATATTTTTTGAAAAATTTAAGGAAGAGATAAGGCTTATACCCAGGATATTATGCAGCAGAATGCCTGCTTTCAAATGAAGATTATATTCGGACGGGGTCCCGGCACTCTTGATATGCTTTATGCCGTGATGCGACGGTCTAAAATCATCATCGAGCAAAACCATCGCCGCTTTTACGCTGTTAAGCAAGAAGCGCGGGGGCCGGGCTGCCCCGGACGGTAGGCATCTGAGCCCGGCTATGTTTATTTCCTCCACAGCGGCATTTTGACTATGCGGTGATTGCCGGAGTCGGCCACCCAAAGGAAGCCTTCATCATCGACGGCCAGGTCCCTGGGGAAATAAAATCCGCTTTGTCCGGTGCCAAACCCTCCGATGGATTTCACAAAATTGCCGTCCATATCAAAAACTTCAATCCTGTGGGCCAGGGTGTCTGAAACGTATATGAGTCCCCTTTCCCCGTCCACGGCTATTCCATCGGGTCCCCGGGTATCCCCTTCGCCGTTTTCGACGGCGAATTTGCCGTCGCCTTCCCCGGGCCCGCCGAATTCCAAAAGTTTTTTGCCCCCGGCGGAAAAAACGGCCACCCTTGCCTCTTCCGGCAGGACCACATAGATTTTCCCCTTTTTATCCGCGGCGATGGCCCCCGGGGCCTTTACTTCGAAGCCCCCCGAGTATCTGCCGCCGGGGGATATTTTCTGAATGCGATCGTTGTAGGTGTCGCTTACATAAAGATAGCCGTCGGGGCCGGCCGCCATGCCGGCTGGGCCGGAAATGATCCCGTACATATTCAGCACACCGAAATCGCCGGGGTTTTCTCCACGCCCCCCGAAACTGGTCAGAAAAACAGCCTTTCTATCATAAACCGATATAATATCAAGGTCCAGCAGGTATATCTTATCCTTCAGAAAAACCGCATCCCTCGGACCGAAAAAGCCGCCGGAGCCGTAACCGGGAAGGAGCTCGCTTTCAAACCTTCCCGTTTTGTCAAAGACCACCACCCTGTTGTTCAGGTTGTCGAAGGAATAGGGGTCCCCTCCTACGGCCAGAACCCGGTCTTCGAAGACTTCCAGATTGTGAGGATATATGAATTCCCCGCTGTGCCCACCTTTGATCGCGTACACCTCGCTGTCGCCGGAAAATACTTTCACCTGGTGACGGTCGCCAAACGCCACCAGAATGGCACCGCCGTAGCCTCCGGCCACGCTCAAAAATCCGGTGCTTTCGGATGAATAGTCTTCAAAATCCGCCACCTTCACCGCCTTGCCCCCCGCGGTAAGTTTTTTAAGGGCCGGCGACGAGGTTATGACATATATTTCCCCCCTGTCGTTTACGGCCACGTCCTGGGGGCTCTCTTCTCCCATGGGGAATGCCTTTACAAAATTACCCTCGGAGTCGAACTCCTGAACGCGGTTGTTCAGGGTATCCGCCACGTAAATATGGCCCCTGCCGTCCGCCGCAATGCCGCTGGGACCAACGTAAAACTCCGACCCGGCCGCCCCGAATTCTCCCTCCGCCTCACCGCTTTTGCCGAAGTGGGAAACTTTTCCGCCTGGAGAAAATCTGTAGACCCTGTCAAAGCTCAGTACCAGCAGGTTTCCTTCGGGGTCCACGGCCAGGCTCCGGGGGTGAAAATCCTCGACGGGCTGGATTTTTTGCAGCAGTTTACCTTGGCCGTATTTAAAAACGGCCTTCAGTCCCAGGTCAGCCACGTAGACATGGCCGTCACCGTCCACCGCCACATCCACCGGCTGCGCCTCCGGAGACTCCTGGGGGGCGAATTTAAACCGGAAATTGCCCTGCCGGTCGAAGACCTTTACAAGCCCTCCTGTGGAATACAGGTCCAGCACATATGTATTCCCCTCGCTGTCCTGGCTTGCCGCCGCCGGAAACCCAAGATTTTCGTCTTTTATGCCGTATATGGCCCCCTCGAAAAGCGAACCGCCGTCGCCGGGCAGGCCGCCGGCATCGCCCCGCTGCCCGTCATCCCCGGGGGTCTGGCTCCGGGCGGGAGGCGGGTTCGCGGACCCCCCGTTCTCCTCGGCGGACCTTTTCCCGCACCCCGCCGGGAGTAAAAACAGAGAAAGCACCAGTAAAGTTATAAGTGCCGCTTTATATTTTTTCAATGGTCTGAACCCGGTTTTATGATGATTTATCGTAGAAAAGCAAACCGGGTTTCCCCTCCTTTCTCTTCCCCCATCATCATTTTTTATATGCCCCGTCGATTTATTATACCATAATATAGACGGCGATGAATTTAAAAAAGTTCCATAAAAAATAAAAAAAGCGGAAATTTTTCCGCTTGAATAGAAGACGTTTTTAACTTCTGTCGTCCCTGTATATCCCCATCAGAGCCAGCAGGCGCAGAAGCTGCATAACCGCCATGACGGTGGCCGCCACATAGGTGAGGGCCGCGGCGCCAAGGACCCTGCGAATGGGTTCCGACTCGCCGGTTCCTATAAACCCGTGGCCTTCCAGCACCGCCACCGCCCTGTTGCTGGCATTGTACTCCACCGGCAGGGTTATGAACTGGAATAGAACCGCCGCTGAAAAGAACAGGATCCCCAGACTCATCAGGCTCTCCGCCCTTAAAAGCAGACCGATGAAAAACAGGGGGAAAGCCAGCTGGGAGCCGAAGCCCGCCACGGGCACTATGGAATTCCTGATGGCCAGCGGGGCGTAACCCTGCTGGTGCTGTATGGCGTGCCCGCACTCATGGGCGGCCACGCCCTGGGCCGCCAGGGACCTGCCGTTATACACATCGGGGGAAAGTTTCAGCACCCTGCGCCTGGGGTCGTAAAAATCCGAAAGCCTCCCGCCGGTCATCTCCACGGAAACATCGTATATGCCGTTTAAGCGCAATATCTCCCGGGCCACTTCGGCGCCGGTCATGCCGTTTTTCGCCGGAACCTGCAGGTACCTCTCAAAAGTGGAACTCACCCTGGCCTGGGCGTATATGGCCAGCAGCAGCGCCGGAAGCAGTATAATCATCGTCGGGTCCCAGTATAGAGGAAACATTAAATCACCCTCCTTCAGGATATACCCTCTACAGGTATCTATATCTCTATAATATATCCTATGCGCCATTCCGTCAAGACTCCCTGGCGTCCACTTCTTCGGCCGGAAACTCCTCAATCTCCCCGTTTTCCACCAGCTTAACTTTAACCGTTGACTTCTGCTTTGAAGCGCCCACAACGACACCGTCGCCTTTGGGAGTCACCACCGCCGTCCCCGTTTCGGGGAGCCCGGCGTCGCAGGCCTCGTAACAGTCGCACTCGAATTTGAGGCAGCACATGAGCCGCCCGCAAAGGCCGGAAATCTTGGCGGGATTCAGGGAAAGGTTCTGCTGCTTTGCCATTTTTATAGAAACGGGGTCAAAATCCCCCAGAAAGGTGTTACAGCACACCACCCTTCCGCAGGGCCCGATGCCCCCCAGGCACTTGGCTTCATCCCTTACGCCGATCTGTCGCAGCTCTATGCGGGTTCTAAACACCGACGCCAGGTCTTTGACTAGTTCCCTGAAATCCACGCGGCCGTCGGCGGTAAAGTAGAAAATGAGCTTGCTGTTGTCAAAGGTATACTCCACGTCCACCAGCTTCATGTCGAGGCCGTGTTTTTCTATCTTTTTCAGGGCTATTTCCTCCGCTTCTTTTGCTTTTCTCCTGTTTTCCTCGACCCTTGCTTCGTCTTCGGGCGTGGCCTTGCGCATCACGTCCTTTAGGGGTGCTATGATATCCTCTTCCTTCACATCCTTGGGCCCTATAACCACCTCGCCGTACTCCACGCCCCGGCTGGTCTCCACGATGACCTTGTCACCGACGGAAAGCTCCAAAGCTCCCGGATTGAAATAATATACCTTCCCCGCTTTTTTGAATCTGACGCCCACAACAGTTACCATGTCACATCACCTCCTGGAGCCCTGTGAGCAAGTTGTACCAAATGAGGTTCTGGTTCCCCCTGGATTTTGCGGCTTTTAATTGCAAATGAATCAAATCAAGGGACTTGACCGCCGATTTTATCGAAAGCAAATCCGAACAAACAGATACGATATCTGAAAGGTCGCCGTTTATTACGGGCGCCCTGCTCTTAGTTTTTACCGCCAGTATATCTCTATACAGCGTGGAGAGAAATTCCAGCAGTTCCTCGGTTTTTTCCCCGATTCCGGTAAGCTCGCGTACAGCCGCGCCCGGGTCAAATTCCTTTTTTTCGGCCAGGGAAAGCACCAGTTTTCCCATCTTTTGCCTGGTCTCAAATGATAACAAAGGCCCCCGCCCGGCGGAGAAATCGTACACCTGGCAGCGGGAAATCACCGTGGGAAGAAGCTGCTTCAGGCTTTCAGAAAGGAGCAGCAGTATGCTGGCCGTGGCCGGTTCCTCAAGGCTTTTGAGCAGGCTGTTCTGGGCTTCGGGTGTCATCTTGTGGGCTTCGTGCAGCACATATACCTTCTTTTTCCCCTCCACGGGCCTTTCGGAAAGGCTTAGAATTATGCGGCGCACCTGGTCTATCTTGATGGACGAGCCCTCCGGGTAAATTTCAAAGATGTCCGGGTGGGTGCCGGCCTCTATTTTCCTGCAGTTTTTGCAGATGCCGCAGGGCGCAATGGCAACATTTTCACAATTTACCGTTCTGGCAAGCAGCACCGCTTTCCGCGATGTCTCTTCGTCCGCGCCCAGAAATATATATGCGTGGGATGCAAACCCCGCCTTTAAAGATTTTATCAGCGTGTCCAATATATCACCTCAAGTGTACAGGTCCAGCAAGAGACCGCGGATATCCTCTATAAGGGCCAGTATTTTCAGCGCATCACGATTTAGGTTTATCAGCTCCTGCGCCAGAGCCACCAGCTTTTCATCCACAACTTTGATTATGGATAAAACCCTGGTCTTGCCGTAACGGGAAGAAAATTTCTCCTCCCTGTAGCGCAGCCCCCCGGACAGGCACATCCTCAAGAAATCCGCCACCATTTCCCTGTATTTTTTGAGCTCCGCCAGGGTCATATTCCGGCAGAGCCGGCGCCCCTGCTCCGCAATGGCTTCCAGTTCCTGATCCAGCCGCAACTTCATATGGGTCTCGGAAAAATCCCGCAATTGCTCCTCAAAAGACGACCTGCCGGCAGCCTTTGTAACTATATCCCGGGGCAGGGAAAATTCCGGCATAAGATTTACCCTCATATCTTCTCAAACCTTTCCACATTCATGACGAAAACCGTGGCACCGCCCACGGACACCTCTATGGGATAGGGCACATAGGTGTCGCCGTGGCCGCCGGGAAAAGGCGTCACCACCTGTTTCCTCGGGCGGCATATTTTTTCGATGATTCCCATAAGCTCATCCAGCCGTTCCTCATCGACGCCGATCATCAGCGTGGTATTGCCGCTCTTTAAAAATCCACCGGTACTGGAAAGTTTTGTAACCCCGAATTTTTTCTCGGTGAGATATTCTATCAGCCGGCCCGCATCGTTATCCTGAACCACCGCCAGAACCAGTTTCATGGCCATCGCCCCTTTCCAAATAAATTCTCTCAATTTCCCGCAATATGTCGGAAAATACCAGCTCCCTGCTTTTTGAGGCGTCCACCAGTTTTGTTCGTTCAGGGAACATCCTGTGCACGTTCAGAAAACCCTCTCTCACCTTTTTATGAAAACTCATGCTTTCCATCTCCAGCCGGTCCCTGCGGCCTTTGAGTCTTGTCAGCGAAACCTCGGGGTCTATATCCAGGATGACCGTGAGGTCCGGGAAGAAATCTTCCATAAACCACCGGTTTATCTCCAGTACACGCCTTATCCCCAGACCCCGGGCCCATCCCTGATATGCCAGGCTGGAATCCAAAAACCGGTCGCATATGACTATGTTTCCTTCCGATAATGCGGGAGCGATTACCCTCTTCACCAGCTGGGCCCTGGAAGCCGCGTATATGAGCGCTTCCGCTTCGGGTACCGGGCTTTCCCCGCCGGTGGAAAGCAGAACCTCCCTCAATTTTTCCCCCAGGGCCGTCCCGCCGGGTTCCCGGGTTATAACCGTCTTTTTGCCTTTTTGTTTGAAATAATCGGCAATTTTCTGCACCTGGGTGGTTTTTCCGGCCCCGTCGGGCCCTTCAATGGTTATGAACTTCCCTCTCATAGAAATACGCCCTCACTCCTTCACAACCCATACCCCTTCCGGCCCTGCGCCCTGGACGCAGCCACCCCCGGCCCGAAGGTTATTTATCAATTCAATGTGAACCTGTTCCATAACCTCTCCCGGCATGAGAAGGGGGACCCCCGGCGGATACGGCACCAGGGCTTCCTTCAGGACCCGCCCCCGGGAGTGTTCAAGGGGCACCTGTTCCCCCCCGGCCAGGAAGGCTTCTCTGGGGTCGGCGGCTCTGGGGGGGAGGGTCTCCGGCATTGCAGGAAATTCTGTTATTCTCTTCTTCCGCTTGAACGAAGACAGTGCCTTCACCAGCTTTATCACATCCCGCCGGTTGTTGGAAAAAGTTACAAGAAAGTACACGTTGCAACTGTCCGAATACTCGGAGTAGATGTTGAATTTTTCCCTCAGGGCCCGGTCTACCTCAAAACCGGTGAAACCTGCACAGGATACGTTTACCATCAAACGCGAAAGGTCTATGTCGAATATTCCGTTCCTGCCTCTGACCTCCGGTCCCACGCAGTAAAAGGGGGTGTGCAGGTTTATAAGCTTCCGGGCTCGTTCCGCCAGTGCCAGCGCCTTCTCCGTCAGGTATTTCCCGTGCCGTTCCATCAGGGCCCTGGTGTAATCCAGAGAGGCCATGAGGACATATGACGGGCTGGTGCTGGTTACAAGACTAATGTAAGATTTTAGCCTTTCCGCATCAAGACCCTTTCCCCTGATGTGAAGCCAGGCAGTTTGGGTGAGAGAGCAGAGCATCTTGTGGGGGCTTTGAACCCAGGCGTCAACCCGGAAATCCCCGGCCGAGGGCGGTAGCAGCGGGCTGAAGGCAAAATGGGGGCCGTGGGCCTCGTCCACCAGGACTTTCAAACCCAAGTCTCCGGCCGCTGCGGTTATCCTGCCGATGTCAGGGCAAAATCCCTGGTAGCTTGGATTTGTTATGACAACTGCTTTAGCCCCCGGGTTTTGTTTTATGGATTTTTCAAGGTTTTCAGCCTCAATCCCCGCGTATACACCCAGCTCCCTGTCCCAGCGCGGCATCGCGTAAACGGGACTTGCGCCGGTGATTACCAGGGCCGAAATCACCGATTTATGGCACGCCCTGGACAATATCACCTTGTCTCCCGGCCCCAGCGCCGCACCCATCATGGCTATAACCCCGGAGGTGGCGCCGTTTACCAGAAAAAAGGATCTGTCGGCATTATAGAGCCGTGCCAGAAGTTCCTGAGACCTTTTTATGGCGCCCCGGGGGTCGTGGAGGTTGTCAAGGCCCGGTATCTCCGTCACGTCCCACCGGAAAAGATTCTTTTGAAAGCATTTTCTAAATTTTCGTCCCGGACCCCTGCCGCCCTTGTGGCCTGGCATATGAAACCGGACGGAGTCCTTTACGGCGTAGCATCTGAGGGCACCCACCAGCGGTGCGTTGTATCTCCAGCATCCCATATTTCTCCACCATGCGTGTTGTACGAAAGAATGAACATGCGGCTTAAAAATTATTTACATTCATTATACCATGTATGTTCTTAACTGTATAGTGAACCATGCCGCCGACAAATTGTCGGTTTCGCGTCCCGATTGAACCTCCATAGAGGTTGAATTAACTTTGACAGGGCATAAAGGCTGAAGAATCATACGGGGTTTAAAAAAATAAAAAGGAGGCATTCTAAAAAAGAGGTGATCTGGATGGATTTCGAATGCCCCCTCTGCAACTCCCTTATAAACGTTAAAGAAAAATGCCCCCGCTGCGGCAGCGAGATGGAGGACTGGGGCAGGGTTGAGGATTATTTTGACCCATACAACCCCTATCTTGACCGTGATACGGCCACCATGGGCGAACCATCCCACCGGTGCGTGCATCTTTTTTCCTGCCCCGGCTGCGGCTACGACACCCGGATAATCGTCAACCAGATCAGGGTTTAGTCCTCGCTTATCACTGCAACCGCCACCAGTTCGTCGTCTTTTTCCAGTTTCATAAGAGTGACGCCCCGGGTGTTGCGGCTCATCCTGGAAATGCCGGCCGCCTCCATGCGGATTACTATACCCGAAGCGGTGCACAGCATCACATCGTCCTTTTCGCCGACCACCCGCAGGCCCGCCACCCGGCCGGTCTTTTCGGTGACCTTCTGGATGATGATGCCCTTGCCGCCCCTTGACTGCAGGCGGTATTCTTCTTCGCCGGTGCGCTTGCCGAAGCCTTTCTGGGTGACGACCAGGACGTCCTGACCTTCTCTTACAATGTCCATGGAGGCCACCACATCGCCCTCCTCGAGGCTTATGCCCTTGACTCCCCGGGCGATTCGGCCCATGGCCCCGACATCGTCCACCGAGAACCTGATGCCCATGCCGCCGGCGGTGGCCAGCAGCACCTGGTCGTGGCGGTCCACCAATCTCACGCCTATGAGTTCGTCGTCTTCTTTTAACGTTATCGCAATTATTCCGCTCTTCCTGAAGCCTTCAAACTCAGAAAGCAGTGTCTTTTTCACGATGCCGGACTTGGTGGCAAAAAGCAGGTATCGCGCTTCGCCGAAGTCCTTTATGGGGATTACAGCATTCACCTTTTCCCTGGGCTTCAGAGGCAGCAGATTGACTATGGCCGTACCTTTGGCGGTGCGCCCGGCCTCGGGTATCTCGTGCACCTTCAGCCTGTAAACATTGCCCCGGTCCGTAAAGAAAAGCACCACATGGTGAGTGCTGGCCACAAATATGCGCTCCACAAAATCCTCTTCCCTTGTGGTGACGCCCGTTACACCCTTGCCCCCCCGCTTCTGGCTCCGGTAGGTGGAAAGCGGAATGCGTTTGATGTAGCCCATGTGGGTGAGGGTTATGACCACATCCTCTTCGGCGATGAGATCCTCCACGTCAAATTCCTCCGCCTCTTTGGGAGTAATGCGGGTTCTGCGGCCGTCGCCGAATTTCTCTTTTATCGCAAGGATTTCCTCCCTTATGATGGAAAGCACCATTTTTTCGTCGGACAGCACCCTCTTGTAATAGTCTATCTTTGCCACTAGTTCCTTATACTCGTCTTCTATCTTCTGCCTCTCCAGCGCCGTCAGCCTTTGAAGACGCATGTCCAGTATGACCTGAGCCTGTTTTTCCGTCAGGTTAAAATTATTCATAAGGCCTTCCCGGGCCGTGGGTACATCCTTGGACTTCCGGATCAGTGCGATTACCTCATCCAGGTGCTGGAGGGCGATTCTCAGCCCCTCCAGGATGTGCACCCTTTCTTCGGCCCTGGCCAGTTCAAACCTGGTCCTGCGGACGATGATATCTTCCTGGTGCTTCAGGTAATAGTAAATCAAATCCCTTAAATCCAGCACCCTGGGCTTGTTGTCCACCAGGGCCAGCATAATGGCGCCGAAGGTGTCCTGGAGCTGCGTGTGTTTGTAAAGCTGGTTCAATATGACATGGGCGTTGGCGTCCCTTTTCAGTTCTATGACTACGCGAATGCCGGAGCGGTCGCTCTCGTCTCTGAGATCCGACACGCCGTCGATATTCTTTTCCCGCACCAGTTCCGCAATTTTTTCTATCAGCCGGGCCTTGTTCACCATATAGGGGATCTCCGTTACGACGATCCGCTGTCTTCCCCCCTCCATGGGCTCGATGGCGGTCTTGGCCCTGACGACGATGGAGCCCCGGCCGGTCCTGTACATGTCCTTTATGCCCTCGTAGCCCAGTATTATTCCCCCTGTTGGGAAGTCGGGCCCCTTGATGACCTTCATCAGGTCGTCGGAGGTGACATCGGGGTTGTCTATCATCATGACCACACCGTCAATAACCTCCGAGAGGTTGTGCGGGGGTATGTTGGTGGCCATGCCCACCGCTATGCCCGAAGAGCCGTTGACCAGCAGGTTTGGAAAACGGGAAGGCAGTACCCTGGGCTCTTTCAGAGACTCGTCGAAGTTGGGAACAAAATCCACAGTATCCTTGTTTATGTCGGAGAGCATCTCCATAGCTATCTTCGAGAGTTTGGCCTCGGTATACCTCATGGCCGCCGGCGGGTCGCCGTCAACAGAACCGAAGTTGCCGTGACCGTCCACCAGAGGATAGCGTATGGAGAAGTCCTGGGCCATTCTCACCATGGCGTCGTATATGGCCGCGTCACCGTGGGGGTGGTATTTGCCCATTACTTCCCCAACGATGGTGGCGGACTTGCGGTAGGGTTTATCCGGCGAAAGGCCCAGTTCGTTCATGGAGTAGAGTATCCGGCGGTGTATGGGCTTGAGGCCGTCCCGCACATCCGGCAGGGCCCTGCCGACTATGACGCTCATGGAGTAGTCTATATAAGATTTTTTCATCTCGTCTTCTATGTTCACAGGTATAACTTTTTCAGCTGTTTCTGCCATTTACAAAACCCCCGTTATATATCTAGATTCCTGACTTCCGCTGCGTGTTCGAAAATGAACTGTTTCCTGGGCTCCACCTTATCGCCCATGAGTATGGTGAAGATCTGATCCGCCTCCACCGCATCCTCCAGGTTTACTTTGAGGATGGTGCGGGTACTGGGGTTCATGGTGGTCTCCCACAGCTGCTCCGAGTCCATCTCGCCCAGACCCTTAAACCTCTGTATTTCCGCCTTTTCCCGGTCTTTGCCCAGCTTATCCAGAATGTTCTTAAGCTCCTGGTCGTTGTAGGCGTAGCGTTCCTGCTTGCCCACCGCCACCCGGTACAGGGGCGGCTGGGCTATATACACCTTTTCGGCCTCTATGAGTGGCCGCATGTACCTGTATAAAAATGTCAGCAGCAGGGTCCTTATATGAGCGCCGTCCACGTCTGCATCGGCCATGAGGATAATCTTGTGGTAGCGCAGCTTTTCGATATCGAACTCGTCTCCTATGCCGGTGCCCAGTGCGGTGATGATGGCTCTGATTTCCTCGTTGTTGAGTATTTTGTCCATTCGGGCTTTTTCCACATTGAGGATCTTGCCGCGAAGGGGCAGGATGGCCTGGGTCCTCCGATCTCTGCCCTGCTTGGCCGAACCTCCTGCGGAATCTCCCTCTACAAGATAGAGCTCGCAGAGCCTGGGATCCCTTTCGCTGCAGTCGGCCAGTTTACCCGGCAGAGTGGTGCGCTCCAGGGCGTTTTTCCGCCGCGTGAGCTCCCTGGCCTTTCTGGCGGCCTCCCGGGCTCTGGCGGCGCCTATGGCCTTTTCCACGATGACCCTGGCGATGGAAGGATTTTCTTCAAGGAAGCGTGCCATGCCCTCTCCCACCACCGAGTCCACTATCCCGCGAACCTCGCTGTTGCCCAGCTTGGTCTTTGTCTGGCCCTCAAACTGCGGGTTCTGGAGCTTGACGCTTATCACAGCCGTAAGACCCTCGCGCACGTCTTCCCCCGTGAGGTTCGGGTCCTGTTCCTTCAACAGGTTGACCTTTCGGGCGTAGTCGTTTATGCTGCGGGTCAGGGCCATCCTGAAACCGCTGAGGTGGGTGCCTCCCTCGTGGGTGTTGATGTTGTTCGCAAAGGAGAGGACCGTCTCCACATAGGAATCATTGTACTGGATGGCCACTTCCACCTCCATATCCTCCCGGGCCAGTTTCATGTATATGGGCTCTTCGTGCAGCACATCTTTGCTCCTATTCAGGTACCTTACAAATGACACGATGCCCCCTTCGTAGTGAAACACATTCTTCTTACCGGTCCGGAGGTCGGAAAGTTCGATTTTCACTCCCCTATTGAGAAAAGCCTGTTCCCTCAGCCTCTGGATAAGGACCTCAGCCGAGAACTCCGTATCTTCGAAAATTTTGTCGTCGGGCTTGAAGGTAATCTTTGTCCCCGTACCTTCGGCATCCCCTATCCTTCGGACTTCCATTACGGGTTTCCCCCTCTCGTACTTTTGATGGTAGAGCCCGCCTTCGCGCCTGACCTCCACTTCCAGCCATTCGGAAAGGGCGTTCACCACCGAAACGCCCACGCCGTGAAGGCCTCCGGAGACCTTGTAGCCGCCGTTGCCAAACTTGCCGCCGGCGTGGAGCATGGTCAGGGCCACTTCAAGAGCGGGCTTTCCCACTTTGGGGTGAATCCCCACCGGGATTCCCCGGCCGTCGTCTTCCACCGTTATGGAACCGTCCCTGTTTATGGTAACCCAGATGTTCTTGCAGTACCCGGCCAGCGCTTCGTCTATGCTGTTGTCCACCACCTCGTATACCAGGTGATGGAGGCCGCGGCTGTCGGTGGAGCCGATGTACATTCCCGGCCTGAGCCTGACGTGTTCAAGGCCCTCCAGGACTTCTATTTTATTTTCATCGTATACTCCCTTTTTATCCAAACTCGATACCTCCATAATGTTTTTTACAGGTTTTTAACAAAATTGGACCTCTTCAAAAGCGTCAGGGAAGAGATGGGCGAAAAATACACCTTTTTATCCGAAATGATAATGGATTTTTTATCCGCCGAGTCATCGTTGACTATAAAGCCCTCCTCCCGGGCCACCTGTAAAAAATCCGAGGTGTCTTTCGACATGACCGAATACCTGTCCAGTATCATAATGACATCCTTTGTGAGCACCACTTCATCATTGCCTATGTGGATGAACAACTGCCTTCCCCCTTTTTCAACTTGAACTCAAGGTCTTTAAGCATGAGCTCCGTAAACTTTTCCCTCAGTTCACGGTCTTTTATCTCCGAACTTATATTATATACCATTTCTCTTTTTTTGTCAGATATCCGCGGCGCTGGTTCCTTTTTAACCTGCGCGCTGCTGCCGCTGCAGGGTGGCGTTATTTTACATATATGGAACTTGATGTCTTTTACAATAGGGTATGAAAATTGAGAATTTATTTTTTCTATGATTTCGGGCTTTAAAAAGTGAAGCTGCTGGGACCATGCAGGGCTCGCCACCCCGATGAAAAGTGTCCTGTCTCTGAAAAAGGTGGGTTTGCTCACAGCGGCTATTTTTTCGCCGACTATGCTGTCATAACTTAGAAAAAGCCTAGCCTCCATGATTTTTTTCTCAAAGCCGTATCTCTTCAGGGTGTTAAGCAATATCGCCCCCACTTTTTCCATTTTATTTCACCTCGATTTGCCCCGACTCGACCCTGTAAATTGCGCTCTTTTCCAGTATCTCACCGGGTAAGATATTGAGGTCGGTGGCGGTGACGAATACCTGGCACCCATCCGGTTCAAGGAGCTGCCGCCTTCTGAAAAAATCCAGTTCCGACATGACATCATCCAGAAGCATGATGGGATATTCCCCTCTTTCCATGAAAAAGACCTGCCTTTCGGCAAATTTCAAACACAGCACTATAAGCCTCTGCTGCCCCTGGGACCCAAAAGCCCTGGCGTCGTAGCCGTTTATAAGGAACCTTACGTCGTCCCGGTGGGGGCCGGCGGTAGTAAAAGAGCGCTGTATATCCCGCTGCCTGTTAATTGTAAGCAGGTCGTAAAAATCATCCTTCAAAGTTTCCAGGCTCCTGTATTTTACGGTGTCTATATATTCCAGTCTCAGATCTGCGGTATTATTGGAAAATTTTTTAAAAAATTCACAGCTCATAGCAGAAATCTTATCCAAAACCCACAGGCGCTCCTTGACAAGCTGTGCCCCCAGTTCCGCCAGCTGCTCATCCCATGGAGCCAGCGCGGAGGCCAGAGAAGGATTTTTTTTTATGCTCTTGAGCAGAGAATTTCTGTGGGACAGCACCCGGTAATATCCCTGCAAATATTTGAAGCGGCCGGGCCTCATCTGATATAAAATCAAATCCAAAAACCTTCTTCTGCCTTGAGGTTCGCCTTTTACCAGGTTCAGATCTTCCGGGGAAAAAAACACCGCTCCAATCTCACCGGAAAGTTCCGACCACCGGTGTTTCATCTGCCCGTCCTCTTTTACGGCCTTTTTGTTTTCCCGGGAGACGGTAACCTCCCGCTCCACGGCACCGGTCCGGGTGTTGAAAACCCCCTTTAAAAATGCCAGGGGCCTTTCGTGCCTGATAAGTTCCTGTTCTCTCGAAGCCCTGGCCGGCCTTATGTTGCAAAGGAAATACACTGCTTCAAGAAGATTTGTCTTGCCCTGAGCGTTGTCGCCGTAGAGTACGTTTACCCCTTTGAAGAAGGCCTGGTCCAGTTGCGCGAAATTCCGGAAATCGTAAAGCCTGAGGCGCTCAATATTCATCCGTCTTCCCCTCTCGCCACCATAAAAGTCTCATCGAATATCTCCACCACATTGCCCGGGTATAGTTTCTTCGACCTCCGGACTTCCGCCCGACCGTTCACTTTCACGCGCCCTTCCTTTATCAGGTTCTTGGCCTCACCTCCGGTGGCGACGGCGCCGGCCCACTTTAAAAATTGGTCCAGATTGATGGTAGCGGTCTTTATAAAAACCTTCTTCAATACTCATCACTCCTCAATTTCACCGGCAGTATGAGGTTCACGTGATTTTCGACACCCCGGGGTCTTACGATGCAGGGGCCGGTGTCGGTGGTAAAGGTGAGATCGACCTCAGGCGAGTCCAGCGAACGGAGGGCTTCTATGAAAAAGCGGGCGTTGAAAGCTATCGTCAGCTCTTCTCCATCGGTTTTGCACGGCAGCTTATCCGACAGGCTCCCAATTTCGGCCTCGGCGCTGACCTCCAAAAGGTCCCGGGTTATCCTGAATTTTATGAGGTTGTTCTTGCTTCCCTCCCGCGCCAGGATGTGAGCCCTTTCTATGGCGGAAGATATGGCTTCGGTGTCGACCAGTACCGTTGTCCCGGGTTCCACATCCACCACCTTTTCGTAATCTATAAAATTGCCTTCCAGCACCCTGGACGAAATAACGGTGTTTTCCGTTCTGAATATCACCCGGTTCTTTCCCAGATACATTTTAAAGTTCTCGCTCCCGTCTGAAAATATCCTGGATACTTCTGTGAGGGCTCTGCCGGGGACGATGACACTGAAATCCCCCGCTTCCACTTTTTCCCATATCCATGCCACCCGAAAACCGTCCAGAGCCACCATATGTAGGGTCTTTTCCCGGCATTCGATGAGGACTCCCGTCAGATACGGCCGCGAAACCGAATCCTCCGCCCTGGCATATATGACCTTCTTTATGTTGTTTTTGAAGAGGCCCTGGGGGAATTCCATCACCGACTGCACCTCCGCCTGGGCTATTTCCGGAAAGTCCTGAGCGTCGAAACAGGGCATGACCATTTGAAAACCGCCAGACTCGATGGTAACCCTGTTTTCATCAAGAGAAAAGCTGACCTCCCCGGCGGGCAGTTTCCGGACTAACTCGGAAAGAATTTTCGACGGCAGCACCGCCGATCCCTTTTCTATAATCTTGCCTGGAAATCGGTACTCTATACCTATGTCGAGGTCCGTGGCCGAAAGGTACATAAAGTCGTCGGAGGCGAAAAACCTTATTCCGGAAAGCAAAGAAATGGGTGTCTTCGAAGGGACAAATTTTTCGACGGTATAAATACCGGCCAGAAGTTCTTCCCGGTTGACAGTGAATTTCATGAAAAAGACCTCCATAAAAAATTTTTTTTGAGGGTGTAATATTAATGAACTGCTGCGCATAGGATATTAAAATAGCAGTAGTAGTAGTAACACCTGTGGATATGTGGATAAATTATGTGAATAACTAATAAATTTGAGTTTTGGCTGTGGATAACCTGTGGAAAATGGGAATAACTTTATACACATTATCAACAAAAAAAATAATAGTCGAAAATTGTCCACTTTTTATAAACAGGATGTCCAAAAGTTTTTAACAGGTTATTAACCATTGAGTATTTTCTTCTTGAGGTTGTCGATGAGCAGGGAAAGCTGGGGGTCCGTGGCCATATCCTGGGCTATCTTGTCCCGGGCGTGGATAACGGTGGTGTGGTCCCTGCCGCCGAATTCCTCACCGATTTTTGGAAGAGAAAGGTCGGTAAGCTCGCTGCAGAGGTACATGGCTATCTGCCTGGAAAAGGCCAGGTCTTTTGTACGCTTTTTGGATTTGAAGTCCTCCACCTTGATGGAGAAGTGGTTGCCCACTATCTCCAGGATCTGGGCGACGGTGACCTTCTTTGGCTTTTGATCCGGGAGGATGTCCTTTAGGACCTGTTCCGCCAGGGACAGGTCTATGGGGCTGTTGGTGAGGGAAGAATAGGCCACTATCCTGATGAGAGCGCCTTCCAGTTCCCGGATGTTGGTCTCTATCTTTGTGGCGATGAAATTTATGACATCATTGGGCACCGTAAGATTTTCAACCATGGCCTTTTTTCGGAGGATGGCGATCCTGGTCTCGAAGTCGGGAGGCTGGATATCAGTAATAAGACCCCACTCAAACCTGGACCGCAGGCGCTCCTCCAGCGTGGGGATCTCCTTTGGCGGCCGGTCGCTGGAAATGACGAGCTGTTTGTTGGCCTCGTGAAGAGCGTTGAAGGTGTGGAAAAATTCCTCCTGGGTCCTCTCCTTCCCGGCTATAAACTGGATGTCGTCTATGAGAAGCACGTCAATGGTCCTGTATTTATTTCGAAACTCCACGTTCTTGTCGTCACGTATTGAGTTTATCAATTCATTGGTGAACTTTTCAGAGGAAAGGTACACCACCTTGCACGAAGGATTGCGGTCCAGTATGTAGTGACCGATGGCGTGCATGAGGTGGGTCTTGCCGAGCCCCACGCCTCCGTAAATAAAAAAAGGATTGTAGGCTTTGGCGGGCGCCTGGGCGACAGCCAGTGAGGCTGCATGGGCGAAACGGTTGCTGTTCCCCACCACGAAGGTGTCGAAGGTGTATTTCTGA
The DNA here is from genome assembly GCF_049310025.1 of Thermorhabdus hydrogeniformans. Taxonomy (NCBI): domain Bacteria; kingdom Bacillati; phylum Bacillota; class Clostridia; order Thermosediminibacterales; family Tepidanaerobacteraceae; genus Thermorhabdus; species Thermorhabdus hydrogeniformans. Next base: position 38,736 of record NZ_JBJYKD010000011.1, read on the forward strand.
TTTAAAGAAGATATAGATTCTTCAGAAAAAGACCTGGTTTCATGGGAGTCCAGCATGGCACCGCCGGCAGCAGAATCGGAGCCTGGGGAAAGACCGTGTTCGTCGACTTTGAGGAATATCTGGACATCATGTTTTGTTATGGAGCTCAATATGTCCTTTAAAAGGTTTAAGTACCTTTTTTCTATTACGGACTTTAAAAAGTCGTTGGGGACTTCCACTATGGCTATGTTATTGTCTAAGTCCGACAGCTTTGTGGGCTTGAGCACGGTGTTGAAAGACATATCGTTATTGAGTTCGCTGCTCAAAATCTTCAAGACTTGCTGCCAGAGGGACGAAAGGTCCAGAGACATAAAAAAAACCTCCCCATACAATGCGAAGAAAAATTGGCTCAATAACATAATAGCAAAATGGGAAGCTACATTCAATATGAACTTATTTTCTTGACAATTATTAATATTATAGGCTATAATCTATATAGTTTAAATCCTGGAGGTGGAAACGTTGAAACAGACCTACCAGCCGAGCCGCAGGTACAGGAAAAAAGTGCACGGTTTCAGGAGAAGAATGAGGACAAAAAGCGGCCGCAACGTCATCAGAAGAAGAAGGCTAAAAGGGAGAAAGAGACTGTCAGCATAAGGCCGTCCGGCGGCCTTTGCACAGTCCCACCAAACGGGGGAAAAATTTATTGAAAAAGTGCCTGAGATTAACAAAAAATTTTGAATTTATAAATGTATACAAAGCGGGAAGGCGCTCATCAGGCCCTCTTTTTACTATGTACATAAAGAAGAATAAACCGGATTGCACCCGGCTGGGCGTATCCATATCGAAAAAAGTGGGGAAAAGCGTCGTAAGAAACAGAATAAAAAGGAGAATAAAGGAAGCCTTCAGGACCAACCTGAAATACATAAAGAAGGGTTACGACGTGGTAATTTCGGTGAAGCCGGAAGCAGTGGCCGCCGATTATGGAGAAATAGAAAGAGAAATCAGGAATTTGTTAAAAAGAGGTAACCTGTGGGATGATAGAAGGGGCGGTAATAGCAGCGATAAAACTTTATAGAAGGTATATATCTCCGCTAAAACCGAGGACATGCAGGTTTTACCCCTCCTGTTCGGATTATGCCATCCGAGCCATTGAGAAGTATGGTTTAATAAAAGGGGGGTTAAAAGCGCTATGGAGAATTTTGAGATGTCATCCTTTTAACCCGGGAGGGTATGATCCTGTTTAATTTTTTATTTGTAATAATTTATTTGTAATAAAAGGCAATAAAGGGTAAAAATTATACTAAAATAGTTTTTAAGGGGGAGCAAGTTGAATGGCGTATCTTGAAGGCCTGATGAAGCAGTTGCTTGACTTTCTGTTTTCCTACACCGGGAGCTACGGTCTCGCGATAATAGTGCTGACTGTGCTCATTAAACTGGTGCTTCTGCCTTTCAGTTTCCAGCAGTTCCACTCAATGAAAAAAATGCAGGAAATAGCGCCTTTGCAAAAAAAATTGCAGGAAAAGTATAAAAACGATAAAGAGAAACTCAACCGGGAAATAATGAAACTGTACCAGGAGAACAAGGTAAACCCGATGGGAGGCTGTCTTCCGCTGCTGATTCAGTTTCCCTTTATCATCGCTCTTTTCCGGCTGCTTCAGGGTTATAATTTCGGTCAGGCTGGGTTTCTGTGGCTGAAAGACCTGGGCGCTCCGGACACAACCTATATCCTGCCGGTACTGGCGGGATTGACCACATATCTTTCATCAAAGATAGCCACTCCTCCAAATCCTGAAAACCCGAACAACACCATGAACATTGTGATGTCGGTATTCATCGGGTGGATGGCGGTCAAATTCGCGTCTGGCCTTGCATTATACTGGGTGGTGAGCAATATCGTCCAGATCATCCAGCAGATGATAATGATGCGCTCCCCTGCTCCTGCCAAGGAGGATGCAAAATAAAATGAAAAACGTGGAAAAACAGGCAAAGACGGTGGAAGAAGCCATTGATTTGGCCCTTAAAGAGTTAAAAACTACGAGAGATAATGTTGAGGTGGAAGTCCTGGAAGAAGGAAACAGGGGCATTCTGGGTTTTTTATCCAGAGCGGCCCGGGTGCGAGTGACGGTGAAGGAAGATCACGGGAAGAGGGCCGTAGAGTTTTTACAGGGTCTTGTAAAATTATTGAATGTAAACGCCGGTATAAGAGTTGAAGAACATGATGACGCGCTGAAAATAAACATTGAAGGAAAAAGAATGGGCGTGATCATTGGAAAGCACGGAAGCACACTGGATGCCATCCAGTATTTGACAAACCTGGTGGCTAACAAGAACATGAGCAATTACAGGAGAATTGTGCTGGATGCCGAGAATTACCGGGAAAAGAGGGAAGAGGCTCTGGAAAAGCTGGCCAGGAGCATGGCGAAAAAGGTTAAGGAGACTAAAAAGAGCGTAACGCTGAGACCCATGCCACCAAATGAGCGCAGGATCATTCATACGGCGCTGCAAAACGATTCAAGGGTACAGACGAAGAGTATAGGAGAAGAGCCGAATAGAAGAGTCGTAATTTCAATAAAATAGATTTGAAAAAAAGCCCCATGACATGAGCATGGGGCTTGGTTGTAAGAAGGAGAGTGTCTATGAATACGGGAGCAGATACGATTGCGGCAATTTCCACACCACTGGGTGAAGGTGGCATAGGCATAGTAAGGCTCAGCGGGGAAAAGTCGGTGGACATAGCGGAAAAAATTTTCAGGTCCAAGTCGAAAAAAAGCCCGAAAGACTTTAAAAACAGGACATTGTATCTGGGAAATATTATAGACCCGGAAAGCGGAGAGGTAATCGACGAGGTGCTGCTGGCGGTTTTCAGGGCACCCTACACTTACACACGCGAGGATATGGTGGAGGTGAACTGTCACGGGGGGCTGACAGCACAGAAGAAAATATTGGAACTGGCTTTGAGATACGGGGCGAGAGTGGCGGAACCCGGAGAGTTTACAAAAAGGGCCTTTTTGAACGGAAGAATTGACCTGTCCCAGGCGGAGGCGGTCATTGACGTTATAAGGGCCAAAACCGACCGCGCCCTTATCCTTGCGGGAAGGCAACTGGCCGGAGGGCTTTCGCAAAGAATTAAGGACATAAGAGCGGGGCTTCTTGCCATAATGGCCCATATAGAAGCCAACATAGACTTCCCCGAGGAAGATATACCGGAAGCCGACCCGGAGAGGATAAGGTTGGAAATTGAGAGAAGCATGGATGCCGTTGAGAATTTGTTAAAAGACGCCGGAGCGGGAAAAATTATGAGGGAGGGCCTTTCAACCATCATACTGGGAAGGCCCAATGTGGGCAAGTCGTCCCTCTTAAATGCCCTGCTCAGGGAGGAACGGGCAATAGTGACCGATGTGCCTGGCACCACCAGAGACATAATTGAAGAATACATCGATATAAACGGGGTACCGGTGAAAATAATAGATACCGCAGGAATCAGGGAAACCGCCGACAAAGTTGAAAAGATAGGGGTGGACAGGGCTATCGGATACCTGAAAAATGCCGAAATGGTGCTGGTGATGATCGACGCCTCTCAGGAACTTACGGAAGACGACAAAAAAATAATGGAGCTGGCAAGAGATAAATTTGTCATTGCTGTCATGAACAAGATGGATCTGCCGGAAAAGGTCAGTGAAGAGGATGTAAAAGCGGTAATTCCGGGGATAAAAGTGATAAAAATTTCCGCACTGAAAAAACAGGGTATCGATGAACTGAAGAATGCGATTTACGAGGAGATAACCCAAAAGATGGGCCCCCTGGACGAACACGCCGTAATCGCGGGTGAAAGGCAAAAAGAGGCGCTGAGATCGGCTCTGGATTTACTGGAAAAGGCGTTAAATTCGATGGATCAGGGCATGCCGGTGGAATTGGTGGAAATCGACATTAGAGGCGCATGGGAAAAGCTCGGAGAGATCACAGGGGACACCGTCAGCGAAGAGATTGTGAACGCAATATTCGAGAATTTTTGTATAGGAAAATGAAGGTGATGATATGGAATACACTGCGGGATATTATGATGTGGCAGTGGTGGGAGCCGGGCACGCCGGGTGCGAGGCGGCGCTGGCGGCCGCCCGAATGGGGCTAAGAACCGTGGCTTTTGCAATAAATCTTGACAGTATAGCACTGATGCCGTGCAACCCTTCGATAGGCGGACCGGCCAAGGGGCATCTGGTGCGGGAGATAGACGCCCTGGGAGGTCAGATGGGGATCAATACAGATAGGACGTTTATACAGATGCGAATGCTGAATACAGGGAAGGGACCGGCGGTGAGAGCTCTCAGGGCCCAGGCGGATAAAAAGGCCTACCAGTTTTCTATGAAGCACACACTGGAAAGACAGGAGAATCTGGATTTGGTGCAGGAAGAGGTGGTAAGGATACTGGAAGAGGGCGGCAGAGTAAGGGGGGTGGTGACCAGGACCGGTGGTGTGTATTACGCCAGGGCCGTTATACTGACCACGGGCGTATATTTAAAGGGGAGAATAATAATTGGAGACGTGAGTTACAGCGGGGGGCCCAACGGGCTTTTCCCGGCCAACGAGCTTTCGGAAAACTTGAAAGCCCTTGGATTTGAACTGGGCAGGTTTAAGACCGGCACGCCGCCACGGGTGCACAGACATTCACTGGATTTTTCAAAGATGATAGAACAGCCCGGGGATGAGGTGATAATCCCATTTTCATACACTTCAGGCAAAATAGAGAGGGACCAGGTGTCATGCTGGCTCACATATACCAACCGGCGGACCCATGAAATAATTTTGGAAAACCTTTATAGAGCGCCGCTGTATACGGGTGAGATAAAAGGGGTCGGCCCCAGGTATTGCCCGAGTATAGAGGTAAAAGTGGTGAATTTCCGGGATAAGGCAAGCCACCAGATATTCATAGAGCCCGAAGGGCTCAATACCGATGAAATGTACGTCCAGGGGATGTCTACCAGCCTGCCGGCGGATGTCCAGATAAAGATGCTCAGGACCATCAGGGGCATGGAAAACGTGAAAATAATGAGATTCGGCTACGCCATTGAGTACGATTACGTAATACCGACGCAGCTCAAGGCCACACTGGAAACCAAGACCGTGGAGGGGCTGTACATGGCAGGGCAGATCAACGGCACTTCCGGATACGAGGAAGCCGCGGCACAGGGTCTTTTGGCCGGCATCAATGCGGCGTTAAAAATAAAGGGAAATGAGCCGGTGGTGCTGAGCAGGGCAGACGCTTACATTGGAGTGCTGATAGACGACCTGGTGACAAAGGGGGTAAGTGAACCGTACAGGATGCTGACGTCCAGGGCCGAATACCGGCTGATTTTAAGGCACGACAACGCGGACCTCAGGCTTACGGAAATAGGCCGCCGCGTGGGATTGATAAGCGATGAAAGATACCGGAAAGTAATGGAAAAAAGAAAGATGATAGAAGAGGAGATAGAGAGGCTGAGGTCGGTGAAAATAACCCCCAGCCGGGAAAATAACGAAAAATTGAAAGAATTAAACACATCTCCAATAAATACCCCCGTCACACTGGAGGATTTGCTGAAGAGACCGGAAATCGACTATAAAGCGTTGAAGATCCTGGATGGGGACAGGCCTGACCTCCCGGACGAAGTTATAGAAGAAGTGGAAATATCCGTGGCTTACGAAGGTTACATTAAACGGCAATTAAGCCAGGTGGAAAGTTTTAAGAAGCTGGAGAACAAGAAAATACCCAGCGACATAGATTACGACAGGATCTACGGCCTCAGGACCGAAGCCAGGGAAAAGCTCAAAAAGATAATGCCCGGCTCCATAGGTCAGGCATCGAGGATATCCGGTGTGAACCCCGCGGACATTTCAGTTTTGTTGATACACCTGGAAGCGGAAAAGAGGAAGAATTCCGATGGAGCGTGAATTTAGGGAAGTTATGAAAAAGTCTGCCGGTGAAAGGGGCCTGGAGCTGGATGATGAAATGGCGGAAAAGCTGGAGATATACAGAAAAGAGATGATGATGTGGAACGAAAAGATGAACCTTACGCGCATCACGGAGTGCCGGGAATTTGCCGTAAAGCACGTCGTCGATTCGCTTATGGTGGTAAAAAAAATTGAGATAAAACAAAGAGCGAGTTTGATAGATGTGGGGACAGGCCCCGGGTTTCCTGGAATACCCATAAAATTATACAGAAGGGATATTAATCTGGCCCTGCTGGAATCCAGCAGGAAAAAAACCGGATTTTTGGAAGAAGCAGTCCGGAAAATGGAATTGAAAGGTGTCAGCATTATAAGCGACAGGGCCGAAAGCGCCGCGAGAAAGGCGGAGCACCGGGAAAAATACGATGTGGCGGTGGCCAGGGCCGTGGCTTCATTGAACGTGCTGGCGGAAATTTGCCTTCCATTCGTGAAAATGGGGGGAATTTTTGTGGCAATGAAGTCGAAAAACGTGGAGGAAGAATTGGAAAAATCGCAAAAGGCCATTGATATAATTGGCGGTTCTTTGAGAGAAGTAATAGATTACGATATTGAAAAAGAAATAAAAAGAAAACTTGTGGTTATTGAAAAAATAAAACCGACTCCGGAAAAATATCCGAGAAAGGCCGGAATGCCGGAAAAAAGCCCCTTATAATTCATGGTAATTTTACCATTTTAAGGAGGAATATAAGCAAATGCATAGAATTAAATAATATTGGATAATACAAAATAGAAAAAAAGGCGGTGGGTTAAATGTGGGGGGACAAAAGGACGAACATTGTAAACATACCTGTGGATGCCATAAAACCAAATCCGTATCAACCCAGAAAAGAATTCGCCGACGAAGCCATGGACGAGCTTACTAACTCCATTAAAGTTTACGGAGTGCTGCAGCCTATAGTTGTGAGAAAAAGCGGAAAGGGGTATGAATTAATCGCCGGGGAGAGGCGATGGAGGGCCTGCCAGAGAGCCGGGTTGAAGGAAATACCCGCCATAATAAAAGAAGCAAAGGATTCGGAAACCGCCATTATGGCATTGATAGAAAATCTGCAGAGAGAAAACCTGAGCTTCCTGGAGGAGGCTGAAGGTTACAGACAGTTAATGCAGGAGTACGGGATGACTCAGGAACAGCTGGCGTTAAAACTGGGAAAGAGCCAGTCGACCATTGCAAATAAGATGCGAATATTAAAGATGCAGCCCGGGATATTAAAAATTATTTCCCAGGAAAAGTTAACCGAAAGGCATGCCCGGTGCCTTTTAAAACTGCCGGATGAAAAGCTCCAGATGGAGGTATTGAAACAGGTAATCGAAAAAGGCCTGAATGTCCGGCAGACGGAAGATCTGGTGGAAAAAACGCTTGAAAAGATCCAGAAGCCATCCGGCAACAGGAAGAAAAAATCATTTAAGATGGCTATAAAAGATGTGAGAATTTTTGTGAACTCGGTGAAAAAGCTGGTGAAGAGCATAAAAGAGACGGGCCTTGACGCCGGTTATAAGGAGATAGATAAAGGAGATTTCATCGAACTGGTGGTCCAGATACCAAAGAGGTAGCTGGACTTTTTTGTTGTACGGTTGCAGACGAATTCAGACTTGCCCCCTTCTGACGCCCGGCGGCCGGGTTAAATCAGCACAATTCGGCGTGTACCAGCAGGGTCCATGCCCGCCGGTTTCACTTTGCTCGTTCTGATTTAAGAGCAATGGTACAGCTTTCCGGCGCTTTTAGCCGTATCCGGCGACAGGATGTCATGTCAAAAAATTTTTTTCGATTGAAATAATTAAAGAACAATTCCCTGAATAAGAAATATAATTTTAATAAGGATGCGCGTATGAGGATTCCGATTTTTGAGGATTTAAAGTTTGTGCCCATATGAAACGTAAAAAAACGTGCATTATGAAAGTAAAAGATTATTTTAAAACTGAATGAAGGGGGAGAAAAAAATATTGAGACAAAAAAGAACTCAAGGCAGGAAAAATTTAATAAAAAAAGAAATCTAATATAAAAACTATGCTAAAATATAGTTGGCATAAATACAACACTATCGGGACGGTGAAGAAATGTCTAGAATAGTGGCCATTGCCAATCAAAAAGGAGGGGTGGGCAAGACAACCACAACGGTGAACCTGGGGGCGTGCCTTGCTGCCCTGGGACAGAAGGTTTTGCTGGTGGACATCGACCCGCAGGGAAACACCACCAGCGGCATCGGCGTGGACAAAAGTAATATAGAAAAATCAATATACAATGTTCTGATAAATGAAGAGCCAATTAAAGACAATGTGGTAAAAACGGAATATGAAAATCTGTACCTGCTGCCTTCAAACATCCAGCTGGCCGGGGCCGAGATTGAGCTGGTGCCGGCAATATCAAGAGAATATAAGTTGAAGAACGCCGTGGAAGAGATTAAAGACCAATTTGACTTTATTTTAATCGACTGTCCACCTTCGCTGGGCCTGCTGACTTTAAACGCCCTTACGGCGGCCAATACGGTATTGGTACCCATACAGTGCGAGTATTACGCACTGGAGGGTCTGGGGCAGTTAATGAATACCATAAATCTGGTACAGAAGCATTTAAACAAGAATTTACAGGTGGAAGGCGTTTTGCTCACCATGTTCGACGCCCGCACAAATCTTTCTATACAGGTGGTGGAAGAGGTAAAGAAATTTTTCAAGAACAAGGTGTACAGGACCATCATTCCCAGAAATGTGAGGCTGAGTGAAGCCCCGAGCCACGGGAAACCGATAATAAAATATGATGCAAGATCAAAGGGGTCGGAAGTATATATGGAACTGGCCAGGGAGGTGCTGGGAATTGAGTAAGAGAGGACTGGGCAAGGGCCTCGGAGCCCTTATTCCCATGGATGAAAAGGGCCAGGAAAATGTAACGGAGATCCCGCTTAAAGAAATTTTCGCCAACCAGAATCAGCCGAGGAAAAACTTTGATGAAGACAAGTTAAAAGAGCTGGCTGAGTCCATGAAAGAGCATGGCGTTTTACAGCCTGTGATTTTAAGAAAGAAAACGAAAGGCTACGAACTGGTGGCCGGCGAGAGAAGATGGCGGGCAGCGAAAATGGCCGGGTTGGAAAAAATACCGGCCATAGTAAAGGAACTGTCGGATGCAGATGTCATGGAAATAGCGCTTATTGAAAATCTGCAGAGAGAAGACCTGAACCCTCTGGAAGAAGCCATGGCATACAAGCAGCTGATGGACGAATTCGGGATGACCCAGGAAGAGCTTTCAAAAAGAGTCGGAAAGAGCAGATCCCAGATTGCCAATACAGTAAGGCTGCTGAACCTGGAGAAGGAAATTAAGGATCTGATTGCCGATGAAAAACTGACCGCAGGGCACGCCAGGGCTCTGCTGGCCGTAGAAGATAAAAATGAAAGAATTAAACTCGCTAAAAAAATCAGCGAAGAGAATTTATCGGTGAGACAGATTGAAGAGATAGTAAAGGTAAAGTCTTCAAAGAAAAATGCAGATAAGAACAGAAGGAATCAGGATATAAACCCTGCATTTCTGGACATATCGGAAAAACTGCAGGGGATATTGGGCACAAGGGTGAAAATAAAGGGGAGCGAAAAGCGCGGCAAAATAGAAATAGAATTTTATTCTGAAGACGAACTCGAGAGGATCCTGGAAACAATTATGCAGCGGCAATGTTTCACGTGAAACTTTCTTCGGAAAGGGAGAAACTCAGGTGAGCCTGAAGATCAGAAATGCGAAACCCGGGGATGAAGTTTACATTGTCGAACTCATTAAAGAACTTTCCGAGACCATCGGGGAGGCAAGCGGAATTTCGGTAGAATTTGCGAAAAACAGTTTATCCTTTCCCTGTTTTCAAATACTGGTCGCCGAAGAGCATGGACGGGTGGTTGGATTGATAAGTTATTCTGTGAAACCGAGTTTGTATCACGGAGCGAACTCCTGTATTATTGAAGACCTGGTGGTCAAGCAACAAGCCAGAGGCCGCGGAGTGGGAAGCGCACTGATTCGTGAAGCTTTAATCAGGATACAAAAACTGGGTTGCGCTGAAGTTTCGGTATCCACCATGCCGGACAATGAAAAAGCCATAAGATTTTACAGAGCTTGCGGATTTACGGATGAAGCCCTGTTTCTTGAAAAGCACTTTTTTAAAAGTAAATAATCCGGATATCATTGCAATAAAAGTAAAAGAAAATCAGATGGATATTAAGCAAACCAGCAGATGCAATGAGATTAATAAATGAGATTAATAAATCGTAAACATAAAGCCGGACGGAATATAACCCGGAAAAATGCAAACCGGCCTCCCCGGCAACCAAAGGAGGCCGGTTCTCATTTATCCTGCCAGCGCCGGAGCCAGGGTTCCGGCTACTGTTACCCCGTATTTTCTGAGCCAAAAATTTACCTGGATGAGATATGCGAAAAGCTGGGGGCCGGTCATCAGCTGACCGAACCATGGCACATTAATATCGTTCTCAGCGGCCTGCAACATATGGATGACACTGTTTCTGTCCACGAAGGGCAGCAGAGGCGAGGAAGGATCGTGCAAAATTTCCAGAAGGCAACTCCTGACCAGAGCCAGGTATTCAGGATTGTGAGTTTTTGGGTAGGGGCTCTTTTTTCTGTTCAAAACCTCTTCAGGCAGCAGGTCCCGCACCGCCCGGCGCAGGATACCTTTTTCAATGCCGCCGCAACTTCTTATTCTCCAGGGGATATTCCATACGTACTGTACGAGCCGGTGGTCCAGATAAGGCACCCTCACTTCAAGGCCGGTGGCCATACTCATGCGGTCCATTCGGTCGATGAGCGTGGGCATAAAGCGGGTTATGCTGAGATATGTAATTTCCCGAATGCGGGTATCGAAGGGGCTCTCCCCGGCAAGGCGAGGGACCTCTTTTAGCGTTTCCCTATACCTCATTTTTAAGTATTCTTCGGGATTTATCAATCGCAAAAGTTCCCTGGACAGTATGCCTGTGCGCACATGCATCTTCCGCGCCCATGGGAACCTGTCGGAATTAAAATCTTCGGGCCTTCTAAACCAGGGATAACCGCCGAATATTTCGTCTGCCCCCTCGCCGGCCAGGGCTACCGTGGCTCCTTTTTTCACCTCCAGGCAGAAGAGGTAAAGAGACGAATCTATATCGGCCATACCGGGCAGGTCTCTGGCAAGCACCGCATCGTCAAGGGCCGCGGCCAGTCGGCGGTTGCTTATGGTCACACAGCGATGGTTTGTATTGAAATATGAGGAGACCTTCTTTACATAGTAAGGGTCGCTGTTTGGCTGGAACTCACTGGCCTTAAAGTGTACGTCGTTCCCGGTGTAATCCACGGAGAACGTGTTCACTGTTTCACCCCGGCTTTTAAAAGCACCGGCCACCATCGCGGTAATGGCGCTGGAGTCGATGCCTCCCGAAAGAAGGGTGCACAGGGGGACATCCGAAACGAGCTGGCGCCTGACGGCATCTTCGAGAAGATACCGGATTTTTTCAGCGGTGACCTCTTCACTATCATTATGCGGCCGACTTTCCAGCGACCAGTAACATTTAATATGTATTCCCTTTCTGTCAAAAATCATGCAGTGTCCCGGCTTGAGTTCGTTTATACCTTTAAAAACGCCGCATCCGGGAGTCCGGCCGGGCCCCATGGCAAAGATTTCGGCAAGGCCTTCGGCGTCCAGCTCGGGCTTTATCAGAGGGTGCGCCAGGATGGCTTTGAGTTCTGAGCCGAATATCAGCGTTGTTTTGCGTAAACCGTAAAAAAGGGGTTTTACCCCCAGCCGGTCCCGGGCAAGAAAAAGACTCTGGCCCTCCTCATCCCATATGGCAAAGGCAAAAATTCCATTGAGGCGCTCCACGCACGCCTCTTTCCACTCTATAAAGGAATAAAGGACCACTTCTGTATCGGACCTGGAAAGGAAATGATACCCGAGACCTTCCAGAATCCTGCGGACTTCAGGGGTATTGTAAAGTTCCCCGTTGTAGGTTATGCAGTAGGTGCGTTTTCCCAGTTTTCGCAGCATCGGTTGCCCGCCGCCTTCGGGGTCCACCACTATAAGGCGCCGGTGGCCCAGAGCGGCATGGGGGAATAATACGTGGCCCGCATCATCAGGGCCTCTTTTTGAAAGGGTTCGGGTCATGGATTCAAGCACATCCCTGCCGAACTTGAGATTGCCGCCAAAATCCACCCATCCCGCAATCCCGCACATAAATCATCATCCTCTCGCATGTTTTTTAGGCATAAGCCGCATTTTTATTGAAAACGATTATACATCAATAGAGTATTAAAAATGTTGTCGCATGGTGACAGAATGTAAGATTTTAAAAAAATTTATTGAAAAATTAAATGTAAAGGAATATAATAGAGCAAAAGGTTAATCTGTTCCTGACGTGAGGGGAATTCCTGATCGAAGGGGGGAAATGATATGGATGTCGGCAGTCTATCAAAGGCTTTTCCTCCCGGAGGATAAGCCTTTTTAATTTGAATATATCGATATATAAGTCAATATGAAAGGGATTGTTACAGATTTCACAACATTTTCAATCTGTAGGATAAAATCAAGAGAAAAGTTCGCGTACCCGGACCGGCGAAAAGACAGGCCGGTAGTGAATAGCCGGTATGGTTTTTCTAAGAGTGTAAAACAATTAAGAAAATATTTTAAAAACAATGTGTGCGAAAGGAGATATACTGATAATGGCAAACAGGTTATCCGACCTTGAAAATATGAAGGCGGATTTTATAGACGATGAGGCCATAATTGGGGCTCTGCAGCGCGGGAAAAAAGCGTCGAAAGGCCAGATAAGGGAAATTTTTGCAAAGGCAAAAGAAGCCCGGGGCCTGGATATTCATGATGTGGCAGCGCTGCTGTTTTGCGAGGACGATGAACTTTTGGAAGAAATGTATTCAATAGCCCATGAATTAAAAAAGAAAATATACGGCAACAGGATAGTGCTTTTTGCGCCTTTATACTACAGCGACTACTGCATAAACAACTGCCGCTACTGTGGCTATCACAGGGACAACAGGATGCCGCGCAGGCGCCTTACCATGGAAGAGGTGAGGCGGGAGGTGCAAATCCTGGAAGAGATGGGTCACAAGCGCCTGGCCCTGGAAGCGGGTGAAGACCCGGTCAATTGCCCTATTGAATATACCCTGGATGTAATTAAAACCGTCTATGACACCAAATTAAAAAACGGCAGCATCCGCAGGGTAAATATAAACATCGCCGCCACCACCGTCGAGAATTACCGGAAATTGAAAAATGCCGGGATAGGAACATATGTCCTGTTTCAGGAGACCTATCACAGACCGACTTACACCTATATGCATCCTTCGGGGCCCAAGAGTGACTACGACTACCACACCACAGCCATGGACCGGGCTATGGCGGGCGGTATAGACGACGTGGGCCTGGGTGTTTTGTTTGGGCTTTACGATTACAGGTACGAGGTGCTGGCTCTCCTACAGCATGCCGAACACCTGGATAAGACCTATGGGGTGGGGCCCCATACCATATCCTTTCCAAGAATAAGGCCCGCAGCCGGGGTTAACATGAAAGATTTCCCCTATCTGGTTCCCGACAGGGAGTTCAAGAAGATAGTGGCTATAGTCCGCCTGGCTGTGCCGTATACGGGAATGATATTGTCCACCAGGGAAAGGCCGGATTTTCGAGACGAGGTGATAGACGTCGGAATTTCACAGATAAGCGCCGGTTCATGCACGGGGGTTGGAGGCTACTATGACGAGATAGCCCGTAAGAAAGAAGAATCCGTCCCACAGTTTGAAGTGGAAGACCGCCGCACCCCCAATGAAGTGCTGCTTTCCCTCTGCCAGAGGGGGTATCTCCCCAGCTACTGCACCGCGTGCTACAGGAGCGGCCGGACGGGCGACAGATTCATGCAGCTGGCCAAGACGGGCAATATCCAGAACTGCTGCCTGCCCAATGCCATTCTGACCTTCAAGGAATTTTTAATTGACTATGCCGAACCCCGCACCCGGGAAGCCGGAGAAAAGGTCATACGGGAAAGCCTGAACGACATACCCAATCCTGTCATCAGGCAAAAGACCATCGAAAAACTGGCCGCTATCGAACAGGGCCAAAGAGATCTCTACTTTTAAACATAATATATAAACATAATATAACATAAAAACATAATATAACATAATATATAAAAGTGATATATAAAAGTGGTCAAAGAGAGAACCGTTTAAAAAACGGTTCTCTCTTTGCGTACAGAATCTGACTTTTGAAACAATAAAACATTTCAAGAATAAAATATTTTAGAGTGATATTCAAGGGGGAGTTCTATGAGTGAAGAAGAAAAAATGAATGGCAGGGGGGCGATGGAGGGACGGTTTGTCGAGGAGTCGTTAAGCCTCAATCTGTTTTGGTTAAGAATTATGAAAGAACACGCATTATTTTTAAGGCTTGGGCTTCCCTGTGATAAAAGAGATCTCATAGAAAGGGCCGGGCTTTTTGAATCGGCTTTTGAAAGACTTCTGGAAAGGGCCCAAAAGGCAATAGGGGGACCCGCCAGTGTAATCAGGGCTCTAAACGAGGAAAGCATACGATTGACTCAACAACTGACCGAATTTAAAACAGTACTGCTCCTGATGATGCTCCAGTGCCGGCTGGGAGGGTTTAACTATCCGCTCCTTATCGACCATATTAGAAGGGAAGCAATATATTTTATCAATAAATTGCAGAGGTTGCAGAGGAACGAATTTCCGGACCCGGTTTCAAACGTTTTATTTGAGGATGTTTTCTGGCTGAGAATAATGGCCGATCATTCAAAATTCATCAGACAGCTATTGGATCCTTCGGAAAGGCAATTTATCGAAACGGCCGACAACTTCAGCGAGAAATTTGACCGGCTTCGTTTCCAGGCGGAAGACTTCGAATCCTTCCTGAGCATCAATCCAATATTCGTTCCATCTCTTTCACGGTTTAACAACGACGTCATCAGGGCTTTAGCCCAACTCAGGGATTTTAAAGCTCAGGCCAGGGATCTGATAGCAGGGTGTGAAATTGTAAGCCTAATTCCGGAATTACTGGCGGACCATGTCCTGAGGGAGGCCGAGCGCGCCCTGGAAGTGTTGCGGAGAATAAAACCATAAATTTTAATATCCAGAGCGCCCGAGTTTTGCTTAAATGTGTTTCTGGGCACCGGAGAAAAACCATAGTAGATTTTTTTGTGTGTAGCCCTACCCCGCAGCGGGGAAGGTTTTTTTGTGTTACAAAATTAGTTTATATTCAGGGCATGGCCGGCAGGGCCTTGTCGAAGGCGGTGCTCAGAGCATGGATTATTTCTTTTCAAAGGAATTTTTTTGTGATAATATCGGACATGAGGTGTTTTTGATGATATATTTTGACAACGCCGCCACTACCTGGCCCAAACCCCGGGAAGTCCTTCGGGCCGTAGAGGACGCCATAAAGAATCACGGTTCAAACCCCGGCCGCAGCGGACACCGGATGGCCCTTGCCGCCGCCCGGCTGGTGTACGAGTCAAGAGAACTTATTGCTGAGTTTTTTAATGCCGAAAGCCCGGATAATATTGTTTTTACCCTGAACGCCACCGATGCAATAAATATGGCTTTGAAAGGCGTGCTGGAGCCCGGGGACCATGTGATAACCACATCCATGGAGCACAATTCCGTATCAAGGCCCCTTTTTGCTCTAAGGGGAAAGGGGGTTGAATGGGATGTGGTAAAATGCGGAAGAGACGGTTCGCTGGACCCCCGGGATATAGAAAAAGCCATAAAACCCAATACCCGCCTCATAGCCGTGACGCATGCCTCCAATGTGACGGGCACCATCATGCCCGTGGAAGAGGTGGGGAAGCTGGCGAGGGAAAAGGGGATCCTATTCCTGGTGGACGCCTCCCAGTCCGCCGGCGTGCTGCCAATCGATGTGCGGGAAATGAATATAGATCTTCTGGCCTTTTCCGGGCACAAGGGGCTCTACGGCCCCCAGGGCACCGGCGGCCTCTACGTGCGGAAAGGCGTGGATGTGAGACCTCTCAGGGAAGGCGGTACCGGCAGCTTTTCCGACGAGCTGGCCCAGCCGCAATTGCTTCCCGACAGGCTTGAAAGCGGCACGCTGAACACCCCCGGCATTGCGGGGCTTGCGGCGGGCGTGCGCTTTATAAAAGAAAAGGGCATAGAAAGCATCAGAGAACGCGAGGTAAAACTTACACGGAGATTTCTGGATGGATTGCAGGAAATGGAAGGAATCGAAGTATACGGTCCGGCCGAACCGGGAAGGCGCTGTGCGGTGGTCCCCATAAATTTAAAGGGGATGGATTCGTCGGAACTGGCGTATATCCTCGACAGCGCCTTTGGTATTGAAGTTCGTGCCGGTCTTCACTGCAGCCCCATGGCCCACAATACCCTGGGGACCGCGGACCGCGGTGCGGCGAGGTTCAGCTTTTCTGTTTTTAACACGGCAGAAGAAATCGACGAAGCTTTAAAAGCCCTGCAATCCATTGCGGAGAATTTCCGTACTTGAGTTTCCTGCGGTGGGTGGGATAAAGAGGCGAAACTTCCGGGAAACAGGGCGGGGAAATCATAAAATGCTTTGACGGGAGAGAGGAATTTGCTGGGAACTGTCATCAACGCGGCTGCCATAATTGTAGGGACGCTTCTTGGAAATTTTTTAAAAGGCCGGTTCTCTGAAAATGTCAGAGACACCGTTATGCAGGGCCTGAGTTTGACCGTTATGCTCATCGGCCTTTCCATGGCTATAAAGACCCAGAATCTGCTGGTGGTTACCATAAGCCTGGTGCTGGGGGGTATACTGGGCGAGGTCCTGGAACTGGAAGAACGCCTGAACATGCTGGGCAAGCGCCTTGAAGAGCGGTTCTCCAGAGGGGATGGGGATTTTACCAGGGCGTTCGTTTCCGCCAGCCTCATCTATTGCGTGGGTGCCATGGCAATAATGGGCGCCATACAGAGCGGGCTTACGGGAAATCACGGCATACTTCTCATAAAGTCCATACTGGACGGCGTATCGGCCGTGGTGTTTTCCTCCAGTATGGGGATAGGGGTGGCCTTTTCGGCATTGCCGGTTTTTTTATATCAGGGGAGCATTACTCTCGCCGCCGCCTTTGTAAAAGGATTTCTCACCGATGCCATCATTAAGGAGATGACGGCAACGGGCGGGCTGCTGATCTTCGGAATCGGCATAAACATGCTGGAAACCAATGTCAAAATAAAGGTGGGAAATTTACTACCCGCCATCTTCATAGCGGTCTTTTTGACCGCGCTTTTTCCACGCCTTCCCATATAAGCGATTCAGGCTTATTGCGGCCAATACACTGGGGGGATGAAAAATGACCGCTAATTACTATATTGCAGCGCTTAGCAATTTCCTGACAACCCATCTCGACAAGGTGCTGCTCGGTCTTACGGCATTGTCCTTATTCACCTTAATTGTATTTATTTCTGTCAACATAAAACTGGCGTCCATCTCCAGGAGATACAATGAGCTCATGACCGGAATGGATGGGAAAAATTTGGAGGCCTTATTGATTAATCATTTGAGCATGGTAAGAGATATGAGGGCCGAAGTCGATGAATTAAAGGAACAGGTTCGGCTTTTGGAGCAGGAAAGCCGGCTGGCGGTAAAAAAGATTTATTATAAAAGGTTTAACGCCTTTCCGGATGTGGGCAGCGATCTCAGCTTTTCGGTGGCGCTGCTGAATGAGGACAACACCGGCGTTCTCATTACGAGCATTTACGGAAGGGATGAAAACCGGGTATATCTTAAGCCCGTTGTGGGCGGCAACTCCAGTTACGCCCTCACTCCCGAAGAACGTGAGATCTTAAATTCTGCAAAAGCCGGTTAATTTTTACTTTCCAGGAGGATTTTTAACCGCTTTTGGAGAAATAAAAAAATAATGTATTTTTTGGGTGGTGGTGGAGGGGAGTGAAACCAAAAAGAGAAAAGGCTTTTACCGTAATGGTCGTACCTCACTCTGGAAAATCCATCTACTCGATTTCCGTGCCGGTGGTCCTCCTTAAAATCCTGGGGGGGCTGGTGGCGGGGATCGTAGCGGCTTTAGCCATATTTTCCATTTATTTTTCCGTTTCTTACAGGGAAATGAAGTCCAATGCCGAGGAACTGGCGGTCAAGACCCGGGATTACCAGGAACTGCAACGGCAGCTGGACTATTTTGTAAAAAAGACGCAGATGCTGGAAGAAAAGATGCATGGACTGGAAAAATTAGACAATGATCTGAGGAGTCTTTTAAAAAATGACCCGGCGCTAAAAAAAAACCTTAGTGCAATGGTGGCTGCAGAAAGCGCCAGAAGGCCGGTTCTTGCCAGCAGGGGCTCCATTGACCGGGAACAGGCCATAAAAAATCTTGAAAAACTTGAATCCGAACTGCCGGAGCGAGAAAAGAGCCTGAGAGAATTGAAGGAAGTTGTGATCCAGAGAAACAGGCGCCTGGCATGCACTCCTTCCATATGGCCCGTGGCGGGAAGTATAACATCAGATTTCGGCTACAGGCGTTCGCCCTTCGGGAGAAAGGCGGAATTTCACGATGGGATTGACATAGCGGCGCCATACGGAACTCCTGTAAGAGCGGCGGCCGACGGCATGGTGACATTTGCGGGATACCGCCCGGGTTACGGCAATGTGGTTACCATAAGCCACGGTTACGGCTTTGAGACATCCTATGGCCATAATTCAGAGATGCTGGTGAAACAGGGCCAGCAGGTTAAAAAAGGCCAGATAATAGCAAGAGTGGGGAACACGGGAAGAAGCACGGGGCCTCATACTCACTACATGGTCAAAGTAAACGGCGTGCTGAAAAATCCCGCCGATTTTTTGAACTGAGGAGGGAAAAGATGTTCGGAAAAAGAGATGAGGGATTACCCTTAAGCATGGATAAGGTGGATACCATAATAGGCAAAGGAACCGAATTTTCCGGCACGATAAAGACATCCGGGCTGCTGCGGATTGAAGGAAAGGTTGAAGGGGAAATAGTAAGCTCCGGAGATGTTGTCCTTGCCGAAGGCAGTGAAGTTAACGCAGAGCTTAAAGCCCGTCATTCGGTCATAGCCGGTACATACAGCGGCAATATAAGCCTGGAGGGCAAGCTGGAGATTAGGTCTACCGGAAAAGTTACGGGAGATGTCAGGGTAGCGGGCCTGGTCATCGAGGACGGGGCTCACTTCGACGGCAAGTGCGAGATGGATCTTAATAAAGGTCAGGAAAAAAACAACTTGAAGCTTATAAAAAATGATCAGAAGCTTGTAAATTAACCCAACCGAGAGTTGGGTTTTATTTTGCTGGATAGGGGCGAGGAATAATTCAGGCCACTTCCGAAGATAATAAAAATGGCGGAGGTGGTAAGATTGACCCGGGTGATAGCCCTGGAGGACGGATTGGAAGATATTGGTGAGTTTCTAAGGAGCCGGGGCTATATAACCGTGCCCTGGGGCCAGTCCAATACGGCGGTGGATGCGGTGGTCTATACCGGCAGGAAACTGGAAAATATCCACAGCACCGCTTATAACCGGGCTGCCGGTTCCCTGTCGGAGGATACCGGCGAATCCGCCCCGTACGGGGTATTGCTGGTAAACGCCCAGGACAGAACCCCAGAAGAGGTTTACCGAATCATTAAAGATCGAGTTTATGAGCATTTCATTTAGCCAAGGGGGTGAGGTGCAATTAAAAAAACCGTAGCGCTGGACGATTCCCTTTCCCCCCTGAAGAGGGCCCTGGAAAAAGAGGGGTACAAAATTACGCGGATGGGGGATGTAAAAGCCGACGCGATAATAGTAAGCGGTATAGACGACACTTTTATGGGAGGGGAGGATGTGACCCAGAATATCCCCGTCATAAACGCCCAGGGCAAGACGGCGGACCAGGTGCTGGATGAACTGCGAAGGAAACTGTGAACTGCAAAGGAAACTGTAAAAAGAGCCGGAGCGGCTCTTTTTTTTCCGGGAGCAAAAGTACCTGCTGCTAAGGTGCGCATTTTTTGTGTTATTTAAAGAAAACTTTTAATCCATTTAAAATTCCCGCCGATATTATATCCACCATCTTCATGACCACGTAAAGGCGGGTGTTCTGCAGCACGAAATATTCCATAAACCCGCCGACATTTACGATACCGGTGATGTGAAAATCGCCCACAGCCGGCAGGTCTTTGTTGACGCCCGCGCCGGGTTTTATGGCGCCGCGGGCGAGTTTGATGGTGCCCACGTTTTCCGACCGGCCCAGCGAGGCATCGACGGCGATAATAAAGGGGTTGTTATAAAGCTTCCGAATCTCATCCAGCACTTTGCCCAGGTTGCCCGCGTGCACAGGTTCTTCCAGGTTGCCCAAAACCTTCGCCTGGCGGCAGGTTTTTTTCAGCTTCTCGCCCACCAGGGGTCCGAGGGAGTCTCCCGTAGAGCGGTCGGTGCCTATGCAAAGGACAATGATTGGCGAAGAAGTGTAGGTCTCGCCTAAAAGCTTGGTAAAGTAATCGGTGAATACCTCCAGGGCATATGGATCGTCGACGTGCACCCTCAAATCCTTTTGCCTTAAAAGGGGGTTTCCTGATAGCATGGTGTTCCTCCCCGGAAAACTTTTATTAAAATTATATGTAATTCCATAATTTAGTATTCCATTAAATTATTTGTCATAGTTTTTGATTTTAATCATATTAATGTCCTGACCGGCAATTTTCCTGCAGGTGTTTTTATCAACATAAGCTGCCGGCCGGCATTTTGACTTCGGGGAGGGGTAAAATGCACTTCCGGGAGGAAATCAACCTGGGTTTTATATACATAGGCACTCTGGTTGGAGCGGGTTTTGCCTCAGGCCAGGAGATAATGAAATTTTTTACGGTATACGGGTGGTACGGTTTACTCGGTATATTTTTGGCCTGCCTTTTTTTCTTTGTGCTGGGCTATTTAATAATGAGCCGGGCCATAGGGATAGGGGCGTCTTCCATAAAAGACATACTTCTGCCTGCGGCGGGGGAGAAACTGGCGGCCTTTTTTGAAATCACCGTAGACCTTTTGTTGCTGGGAGGGTATTATATAATGGTGTCGGGGTGCGGGGCAGTGCTGTGGGAAAGCATGAAAATCCCATACCTGCCGGCGACAATGGCTATTTGTATGGTATGCGTACTCTGGCTGAAAAACGGCGTGCATGGGCTCGCGGAGTTTAACAGGGTTATTGTACCCGTCATGGTCATCCTTACGCTTTTCATAACCTTCTTTTCCCTAAAAAAACCCGGAGACTTCGGCAACATTCTCAACATACCGGTGCAGGCAGGGAATACCTGGTTTTTTTCGGCGGTCCTTTATGTCAGCTACAACATGGCTTCGGCTTCGGTGGTGCTGGCATCTCTGGGGACATATACCGGCCGGGTAAAGGCGGCCTTTGGTGCCGCATTGATAGCCTCAGCGGAATTTTTTATCATGGCGTCCGCCCTCTGGGTCCTGACCACGGTATATTTTTCCGAACTGGAGGGGGTTGAGATTCCTCTTATGGTGATAGCCCGCGGTGCCGGACCGGTTTTTTACTGGGCCTCGGTGGCTGTCCTGCTTTCAGCCATGCTCACCACGGCGCTCAGCTTTGGGTTTGCCTCTGCCATGGGTATATCCAGCAGATTTGGTATAAACTACAGTTGCGCTCTGTTGAGCCTCTTTGCAGGCCTGCCCTTTACCGGATACGGCTTTTCCCGGCTGATAGGAGTCGTTTATCCCCTTTTCGGAGTTGCAGGTATTTTTTTTGGGTTTTTGCTCGTGGCGAGGAGGTTTTTGAGCTTAAAGAGAGAATGATATAATATAATGATATGAGCGGAAAAACGATGCACCGGCAAAAACATAGCCGTATTTATATTCCGTATTTATCAAATATAAGGCTTTTGAAAGGAAGTAACCTGCATGGGGCGGGAACTGTTTATACAGGGCAAGAAAATGATGGACATGGGCCGGTACGAAGAGGCTAAAGAATTGTTTTTAAAATTACTGGCAGAGGACCCCGGCAACGCGGAAGCCCATAACAAACTGGGCGTAATCGCGGCCGGAGAAAAAAATTTCAACGAGGCGAGGAAATATTTTTTAAAGGCTATGGAACTGAAACCCGGCTTTTCTTCCGCCGCCAGCAACCTGGGCAATCTGTTCTTCGAGGCAGGAGACTTTGAGGCGGCCGAAGAATACTATAAAAAAGCCATAAACATGGACCCGGATAACCCCGTGCCGTACAACAACCTGGCGGTTATTTATAAAAATCAGGGGAAAATCGACCGGTTTGTAGACTTTTACAAAAAATCCGTAAGCCTTTCCACACGCCGGGGGATGGAGGATGGGCCGGCCGGCTCCGGCAGCCGGGCGGGAAATGGCTCCCGAATTATCTGGTGGATTGTGGGCATAATTTTGACGGTAATTGTTTTCAGCCTCTTTTGGGCGGGGTGATAAAATAATGCAGGGGAAAGTCTCCGCGGGGAATCTCGTATTCAGCGGCGTCTTGCTGGTGCTGGTCCTGGCGTTGATGCTCGTGACCGGTTCAAATCCCATAGGTTTTTCCCGGAACGCCGTTACCAGAGCCTGGAAGCCTGAGCGGGCTTTAGAGCTTCCGGGCCGCATGGCCCGGGCCGGCGAAAACGCCATTTTTCATCATGAGGGGAGCAGGCTGAGGAAGATAAACGAGGCCGGTGAGGTCTTTTGGGAAAAAAGCCTGGAAGGCGTAAAGCTCCTGTGGATGGGGCCGCAGGGCGCTGTGATTGCGGCCGGGAGGGGCCTTGAGATGTGGGACCCCGCCGGCGGTAAGGCCTTTGAAAAAGGCGACTTTTTAGAGGAGCCGGAGGTGTTGAGTTTCCGCGGGGACTTTTTGCTGGTGGCGGGGAAAAAGCAGGGGAAGGAGTATGCGGCCCTTTTGAACAGCAGGGGGACGGTGCTGTGGATTGTACCCCTGGAAGGCAGCGCAATTTCCGGAGAGCCGCTCCCGTCGGGATATTACACGGTTTTAAACATCCTGGACGAAGAGGTTTCCGGCAGAGCCGTGATGATAAATTCCTCCGGCTCGGTGCTGTGGGAATTTCCGGTTCCTTCCCTGTTTCTTGCGTTGAGACCGGCGGCGGGGGGAATTGCGGCCATTGCGGAGGATCGAATCCTGCGCCTGGATTTTGAAGGGCGTACGGTGTGGGAAAAAAGGCTGGAAGGGGCCGTATACCGTGGGGATATAGGAGACGACGGCTATATAGCGGCCGTGATAAGGGAAGCGGACGGGAAGTTGAGCGGCAGAACCGGATTAAAAATTTTGAATTTGGACCCCGAAGGCCGGCCCGTATGGTCCTACCGGCTGGACGATATCCCGCTTTTTGTGAAAAAGAGCGGAGATTTTACATACATTGCCGGAAATGAAAAAATGCTCATCCTTTCCCGGGAGGGATTATTGAAATCCACAGTGGAGCTCAAAGGAGCGCTGGAAATAGACGTAATTGACCCGTCGAGAATTATTGTGAATTTTGACGGCAAGAGCAGCCTTCTGAAGATTTCCGCGGGGAGGTAGTATTCCTGTTGAACTGGGTGGATATAGTATGCCTGGCAATTTTGTTAAAGAGCGCCGTGGAAGGTTTTTCCCGGGGTCTCATCCTGTCGGCCTTTAAGACGGCGGGGGTGATGGTGGGCCTGTATGTGGGGATTTTTTACCGGGACCCGGCCGTAGCATTTTTAAAGAGATATCTTAACCTGGAACAATCCCTGAGCGCTCTTCTCACAGGCCCCGTGGGTCCCGGCGGCACAACCCGGGCGGTG
Source organism: Thermorhabdus hydrogeniformans (assembly GCF_049310025.1). Taxonomy (NCBI): domain Bacteria; kingdom Bacillati; phylum Bacillota; class Clostridia; order Thermosediminibacterales; family Tepidanaerobacteraceae; genus Thermorhabdus; species Thermorhabdus hydrogeniformans. Next base: position 62,437 of record NZ_JBJYKD010000011.1, read on the forward strand.
GGGGCGCTGGGGCTGTCCGGCCTGCTCGATATGGCCCAGGCAGCGGTGGGATTTTTCCTGGTTTTTGCGGCGGTGCAGCTGGCGTTTCTGGTGCCCGCATATTTTCTGGAAGGGATAGTGAAGATGTCCCGCCTCTCGGGGTTTAACCGGCTGCTGGGGCTTTTGTTCGGAGTCGCCCGGTCGGTGCTGGTGATTGCCATGGTCAGCGCGGTGCTTACGCCCTTTGTTATGGCCTGGCCCGGAAGCTGGCTGGAAAAAAGTTTAAGCGGTTCATATGTCCTCACGCACATGAAATTTTTGGATTTTATTTCGCCCGTTGTGGTAAAATTTATTTAAAACAACTACTTCGGGAGGAATAGTGATGAAGGTGTTTGTAGATGCCAGGGGGAAGAAGTGCCCGGAACCGGTTATAATGACGAAAAAGGCGCTGGATTCCATTGAAAGCGGTCGGGTGGTGACCCTGGTCGACAGCGAGGTCGCCAGAGACAATGTGAGTAAGCTTGTCAGGAGCCGGAATCTGCATTTTACTGTAGAGGAGAAAGATGGGAATTTTGAGATAACCATAGAAAAAGGCGCCGCACCCGCGGCGGCCGCGGCGCTGAATCAGGTGATCCGCCGTGAAAATTCGGCCAGCGGTGAGGATTATGTAATACTGGTGTCCAGGGATACCCTGGGAAGCGGCAATGAAGAACTGGGGAAGCTGCTTCTGAAAAACTATTTGTACGCCCTGAAGGATGCAACCCGCCTGCCTTCGGCCATGCTCTTTGTGAACAGCGGGGTGTTTTTGACCACCGAAGGGTCGGAAAGCGTCGATACCCTCAAAGAACTGGAGGCGAAGGGGGTGGAGGTGCTATCCTGCGGCACCTGCCTGGATTATTACCGCTTGAAGCAAAAGCTTGTGGTGGGGAAAGTCACCAATATGTTTGAAATAGTGGAAAAGACCACGGGAAAAAGGACCGTGAGCCTGTAAATCTGCGAGGGTGATATGTTGGCTGATATTATGGATGTATACAATAACATGGTGGATAATCTGCCGCCCTTTGCGGTGCCTGTAATCCGGGTACTGGTGGTGCTCCTGCTGGGGCTGTTGGCCATAAAAATCGGCGAGGGCCTTATCGACCGCATTTTTTTGATAAGGCCTTACGAAAAACTGCATTTAAATGAGAACAAGCGAAAAACCCTCACGAGCCTCCTGAAGAGCGTTATCCGCTATGTGACCTATTTCGTAATGCTCGTGAACATACTGGAGATCTTCGGCGTCAGGACGGCGTCTCTTCTCACCGCGGCGGGCATAGGGGGCCTGGCGGTGGGATTCGGAGCGCAGAGCCTGGTAAAGGACGTGATTTCCGGATTTTTCATAATCTTCGAAGACCAGTACAGTGTGGGGGATTACATCGAAACCGCAGGCGTCGGCGGTACCGTGGAGGAGCTGGGCATAAGGACTACCAGGCTCAGGGATTTCGGCGGGCAGCTCCACATCATCCCCAACGGGCAGATCACCCTGGTGACCAACCACTCCCGGGGAGCCATGAGGGCCATGGTACAGGTGAGCATCGCCTACGAGGAGGACCTGGACAGAACTTTGGATATCCTGGAGGAGGTCTGCCGGGAGGTAAAAGAAAAACGGGGTGATATCGTAGAAGGCCCCGCGGTGCTGGGGGTGACGGATATGGGGCCATCCGGCGTGGTGGTGACCATAGTGGCAAAGACCGTTCCCATGCAGCAGTGGAGCGTTGAAAGGGAGATAAGAAGGGCCGTTAAAGAACGCTTTGACAGAGAAGGCATAGAAATTCCCTATCCCAGGACCGTCTACATCAGGAAAAGCGTTGATGACAGGGAGGGAGACCTTTGAAGTTCCACATAGGTGATGTGGTGCAGATGAAAAAAAAACACCCGTGCGGCAGCGACCAGTGGGAAATCTGGCGCGTTGGCATGGATTTCGGCATAAAATGTTGCACGTGCGGCAGGAAGGTCATGATACCGAGACCCAAATTCGAAAAGTCGGTAAAAAAGATGGTTAAAAGCGCTGCGCCGGAAGAACTTGAAAAAGAGAATGATAAATGATATAATACGTCCGAGCATCTCTGCTCCAGCTCAGGCTGGGGCCATTCAGTCCGGGGAGGTGACATGCATGAGGGATTATGAGGTCCTCTACATTATCGAGCCCGAGTTGGAAGCCGACACCGTAAAGGGGCTGGTGGAAAAATTCAAAGGGCTCGTAGAAGAACAAGGCGGCACTGTCAAGGGAATTGACGAATGGGGCAAAAGGCGGCTGGCCTATCCCATTAATCACCGCCGCGAAGGCTATTATGTTCTCATGAACTTTAACGCAAATCCAGCCGTGGCCCAGGACCTTGACAGGGTATTGAAGATAACCGCCGGGATTATGAGACACCTCATTGTCAGAAACGAAAAATCGAGGTGAAGGTTTTGAACAAGGTATTTTTAATAGGCAGACTTACAAGGGACCCGGAACTCCGGTTTACTCCCGCCAACGGCGTGCCTGTAACCACCTTCACCCTTGCCGTAGATCGCCCTTTTTTAAATCAGAAGGGCGAGCGAGAGGCCGACTTTATTAAAATAGTTGTGTGGAGAAAACTGGCCGAAACCTGCGCCAACAACCTGAAAAAGGGCAGGCTGGCGGCTGTGAGCGGCAGGCTCCAGGTCAGGTCTTACGACAGTCAGGACGGGCAGCGCCGCTACGTAACCGAAGTGGTGGCCGATGAAGTCCAGTTTCTGGACAGGCCCAAAGCCGGCGGCGGAGAGTCCGAATTTGACAGCTTTGACAGCAGTTTCGAAAGCATGGATCCGGATATAAATTTCGATGAAGGGGTGGAAGGGGACGAGGTCCCCTTTTAACGAAAGGGAGTGAGAAAATTGAAGCCCAAGAAGGTTAAAAAGAAAAAGGTATGCAGCTTTTGCATGGATAAAATAGAAACCATCGACTATAAAGAGGTTAACCGGTTGAAAAAGTTCATAACGGAGCGAGGCAAGATCCTGCCCCGGCGCATAACCGGCAATTGCGCAAAGCACCAGAGACAGCTTACCACTGCGATAAAAAGGGCCAGAAATATCGCTCTGCTACCGTTTACAGCCGAATAGAGAGGGTCTTCCCTCTCTTTTTTTCAAATGAAGGAGGAGGCCAATGAAACCAATAAGCACCAGGTCTATGGTGGAGGGGGCTCTGCTCTCCGCTATAACCATCATCCTCAGCCTTTTTTCACTGTATGTGCCGGTCCTGGGGCTTGTGGCCAGCCTGGTCTGGCCGGTGCCCATAGTCATCCTCGGTATAAGGCACGGCCTCAGGACAAGCATCCTCTCCACGGCGGTAGCGGGCATACTGGTCGCCATGCTGGAAGGGCCCACCCAGGCATTCACCGTCGTACTGGGATTCGGATTTATAGGCGTCACCATGGGCTGGGCCATCGGGAAGGATTACCCTCCTCTAAAGGTTATGATCCTGGGCGGAGCCGCTTCTCTGGTATCCAAGGTGGTTCTCATCCTGATTTCCCTTTACATAATGGGCATAAACCCCCTTTCCGAGGAAATTTCCGCCATGCGCGAGTCCCTCTCCCTTATTTCACATATGTACAGAAGCATGGGGATGAACCCGGAAACCGTCAAATCCGTCACCGAAAGTTTCGGCAAGATGCTGGACCTTATGGCCCTGGCGATCCCGGGCATTCTGGTCCTCGCTTCGGTGCTGGACGCCTTTTTGAACTATCAGGTGACAAAAGTAATCCTATCCCGCCTGGGGCAAAAAATCCGGGACTTTACACCTTTCTGGCAATGGAGATTTCCCGCCTATTCGGTTTTCTTTTTCCTTGTGGGAGTACTCTTGACCATGCTGGAAGTTTACTGGCCCAGAGGGGTGCTGAAATTTATAGGCCTTAACCTCCAGGTGGTGTTTTACTTTGTTTTTTTGATAGAGGGTTTTTCGCTCATAGCGTATTTTATGGGAAGGTACAATATCGCAAAGCCCCTGCGGGTGCTGGTGGTCTTTCTGGTATTTTTCAATCCTTTCATATCTCAACTGGTAATCTGGGCGGGCATGTTCGACATACTGTTCAATTTCCGCCGCATTTGAAAGATAAATTTAACTTACGGTCCGGAGGAGTTTGTTGTGTCGGGACGCAAAGATATCAACATGCCGGGGCTGGCTTTAATCATCCTGGCCCTGGAAATTCTCGTTTTCGTTTTTGCCGGAAATATAAAAGTGGCCGTTGCCCTGGCGGCTGTTTTTGTACCGCTGCTGTTTGAAACGCTGGAAAGCTTCAGGAACAAAAAGCTGGAATGCAAACCTTTGCAGCCCTGCGATGCCTTTGCCCGGCAGACCTTCTGGAAAGAGGTATTTAACCTGATGCCGGCGGCGGTGGCCGTAATCGACGGGCAGGGGAAAATCCTCTGGGAGAACGAAGCCTTTGTGTCCATTTTTGAAGGCCGGCCGAGATCGGGAGACGTGCTCTCCGGCTTAATTCCTCCGGATCTGGTGCAAAAAATCTTGTCGGGTTCAGACATTGAAGAACTCAGGGTAAAGGACAGGGTTTTTTCCATAAAGAGCCGCTTTCTTGAAAAAAACAGCAAAAAAGGCGGCCGGGATTTTAGGGCGCTGTATTTCCAGGATATAACCCTGATTTACGATCTGGGCAGGAAATTGAATGATGAAAAGGCCGCGGTGCTTTACATCCAGGTGGACAACTTTGACGAAATAACGGCGGCCTGTCCGGACGAAAGCCGTCCGGAACTCCTTGCCAGAGTAGACAAAACCCTGAGCCAGTGGATACAGAATTACGACGGATTTATTAAAAAGTACGAAAGCGACAAGTTTGTGGCGATTCTGAGCCTCAAGAATTTCCGCCGGGTGGAGGAAACCAGGTTCAACATCCTGGAGGAGATCAAGGAAATTAAAGTCGGTGTTACCATGACCGTTACTTTGAGCATCGGGGCGGCTTTCGGGCAGGGTTCATTTTTGGAAATCAGCAAGAACGCCCAGAACGCCCTGGAACTTTGCCAGGGCCGCGGCGGAGACCAGGTGGTGGTAAAGGCCGAAGGCAAGACCTATTTTTACGGCGGCAAGGCCAAAGAGGTGGAAAAGTACAGCAGGGTGAGGGCCAGAGTCATAGCCCACGCCCTGAGGGACCTCATCGAGGAGTCTGACATGGTCCTGGTTCTCGGCCATGTGTTCCTGGATATGGATGCCCTGGGAGCCGGAGTGGGCATTGTAAGGGCCGCAAAAAGTCTGGGAAAGGCGGGGTACATCGTGCTTTCCCCGGAGCAAAGCCCATCGGTGGAATCCCTGCTGGAGCTGTTGTCAAAAGACGGGGAGCTGCGCGGGGAGTTTGTTCGGGAAGAAGCGGCGCTGGAAAAGGCAACCAGGAAGACTCTGGCGGTGGTGGTGGATACTCACAGGCCGTCTCTTTGTCTTTCGCAAAAAGTGCTGGAGAAGTCGGAAAGAGTGGTGGTGATAGACCATCACCGGAGGGGGGAGGAATTTATAGACAAAGCCCTGCTGGTGTACCTGGAGCCCTACGCCTCATCCACCAGTGAGATGGTGACCGAAATGCTGGAATACATGGGGGAAGAAATCAGGCTTTCCCCGCTGGAGGCTACGGCCCTGCTTTCGGGAATAGCGGTGGATACGCGGAATTTTGCCTTTAAGACGGGAGCCAGGACGTTTGAAGCCGCATCTTTCCTGAGGCGGCTGGGGGCGGACCCCACCACTGTCTATAAACTGTTCCAGGAGGACATGGACACGGTCAACGCCAGGGCCGAAGTCATCAAAAGAGCTCAGCCGGTGTTCGATCACATAGTCCTGTCGTATTATACGGAAAAGCCCAAGAACCCCACCCTTTCGGCGGCCCAGGCAGCCAACAGCCTTCTGGATATAAAGGGCGTGTACGCGTCGTTCGTGCTGGTGCCCACCGATGACGGCATATCCGTCAGCAGCAGGTCCCTGGGCAGCATAAACGTGCAGATGATTCTGGAGAAACTGGGAGGCGGCGGCCACATGACCGTTGCCGGCGCCCAGCTTAAAGACGTCACGATGGAACAGGCCATTGAAAAAGTAAAGCAGGCAATCTACGAATACGTTAAAGAGGGTGAAACATCATGAAGGTTATATTGCTGGCCGATGTAAAAAACCTTGGCAAAAAAGGGGAACTGGTGAACGTGGCGGAAGGCTACGCCCGGAATTACCTCATCCCCAGGAAACTGGCACAGCCTGCCACCGAAGGCAATATCAAACAGCTTGAGCAGGAAAGAGAAGCCCTGGAGCGGAAAAAAGCCCGGGAACTGAACCAGGCCCGGCAGCTTTCCCAAAAGCTTTCACAAATGAAGGTGACGTTAAAGGTAAAGGCCGGAGAGCAGGGCAAACTCTTCGGTTCCATTACCGCTAAGGATATCGCCGAAGCCATTAAAAGCCAGCTTGATGTGGAGGTTGACAAGCGGAAGATAGAACTGCATGAGCCCATCAAATCCCTTGGCGATTACGAGGTTACCATAAAACTTGCCCCGGAGGTTGAATCCAAAGTTTATGTTAAAATTTTAGAAGGGTGATTTTTATGGAAAACCTGAAAGTTCCGCCTTACAATCTGGAGGCCGAGCAATCGGTCCTGGGCTCCATGCTTCTTTCAAAAGACGCCATATTTGTGGCCTGCGAGCGGTTGAAAAGCGAGGATTTTTACAAAGAGGCCCATCGCAGGATTTTTGAGGTTATTGTGGAACTCAACGAAAACCGCGAACCGGTGGACCTCATAACGGTAGCCGAAGCCCTCCGCTCCAAAAAAATGCTGGAGCAGGTGGGAGGCGTAACTTACCTCACCGCCCTTACGGAGGCAGTGCCCACGGCGGCCAATGCGGCCCACTATTGCAAGATAGTCGAGGAAAAGGCGCTGCTGCGCAGGCTCATAAACACCGCATCCAACATCCTGTCCATGGCCTATGAGCCCAAAGGCGAGGTGGAGGAACTGCTGGACGAGGCCGAGCGCATGATTTTCGACATCGTCCAGAAGCGCCGGGTGGAGAGCTTTTACCACATTAAGGATATTCTCCTGTCCACGTTCGAACGCATAGAAGAACTGTACAATTCCGAAGGCGGCATCACGGGGGTGCCGACAGGCTTCCCGGACCTGGACGCCATGACATCGGGCCTGCAGCCTTCGGACCTCATTTTGATCGCGGCCAGGCCCAGTATGGGAAAAACCTCGTTCGCCCTGAACATCGCCGCCAACGCCGCCATCCGCTACAAGATACCGGTGGCCATTTTCAGCCTGGAGATGTCCAAGGAGCAGCTGGTGCAGAGGCTGCTCTGCTCCGAGTCCCATGTGGACAGCCACAAGCTGCGCACCGGCAGGCTGGACGAAGAAGACTGGCCGCGCCTGGCCCGGGCCATGGGCCCCCTATCGGAAGCACCCATTTACATCGACGACACGCCGGGCATATCCAGCCTGGAACTTCGCGCCAAAGCCCGACGACTGAAGGCCGAAAAAGGCCTGGGTCTCATATTGATAGACTACCTCCAGCTCATGACCGGTAGAAACGGCGCCGAAAACCGCCAACAGGAGATTTCCGAGGTTTCGAGGTCTTTAAAAGCCCTTGCCAGGGAGCTCTCGGTGCCGGTGGTGGCCCTGTCCCAGCTCTCCCGGGCGCCGGAGGTGAGGGCCGACCACAGACCCATACTCAGCGACCTCAGGGAATCGGGCAGCCAGGAGCAGGATTCTGACCTGGTGGCATTCCTGTACCGGGACGATTATTACAACCCCGATACCGAAAAGAAGAACATTGCCGAAGTCATCATCGCCAAGCAGAGAAACGGCCCTACGGGCACCGTGGAACTCGTTTGGCTTTCCAAATACACCAAATTTGCCAGCATTGAAAAATACCGCAGGCAGGAGCAGGCCGGTTGACGGTAACCGGCTCCACTCCTGCCATATTCGGCGCCGGAGGAGTTTTTCGGCATTTTTCTGACGGGATTACCTCGCGCCGGGAAAAATCTTTCCCTTGAGAAAGGGGCCCCTGCTATGATGGGACTTGACACTTTAAAGAAGTTTTCCATATTTTCCGGCCTGCCGGAGGAGGACCTGCGCAAAATCCAGGGTCTTATCTTCACCGGCGATTACAGGAAGGGCACGGTGATATTCTTTGAAGGCGAACCGGGGGAAGCGGTGTATTTTATAAAATCAGGCAAGGTAAAACTGTACAAATGCGACGAGGAGGGCCGGGAATATATACTCAATATTTTTCAGGACGGCGATGTGATAGCCGAGGCTGTGCTCTTCGGCGGCGGCCCTTATCCGGCTACCGCCGAGGCCGTCGAAGATTCCACCGTATGCGTGATAAAAAACCGGGACCTTGAAGATTTGATCAGAAAAAACCCTGAAATTGCTTTGAGGGTGATTAAAATTATGTCGGCGCGGCTCCGCGAGTCCAAGGAACAGATAAGGAACCTGGCTTTCCGGGATACTTATGACAGGACCGCCTGTATGCTGCACAAGATCTGTCTGGACTACGGGCAGAAGACCCCGCGGGGCATAGAAGTGGAACTGCCTTTTACCCGCCAGGAGCTGGCCGCCCTCGTGGGAACTTCCCGCGAAACGGTGACGCGGGTTTTGAGCAGCATGAAAAAGGAAGGGATAATCGACATAGACAGGCAGAAAATCGTGGTTTTAAACGAGAAAAAACTCATGAGGTGCATGAGGGCATAGGCGCAGCGGCATCCCCTTTACCGGCGGCTTCCGTTCAGCTTCAGCATGGAGGTTTGTTTCGGCACGCGCCGGGGCTGCCTTCATAGATAGCAGCACATAAATTACGGGATTTTTTTTAACTCACCCAGCAAAATGTCCGACACCTCGTGGATAAGTTGGTTTTTTACTGTCCTGAGCAGCAACATATCGCCGGCTTTCAACAGCCGGGGTATTTTTTTTGGGAAGGCCGCCGGCCGGTGGTTGTCCAGGACGGTTTTCATAAACTCTTCAAAGCCGTATATTTTAAATCTCCGGGCACCGCCGCGTGATGCCGCTCTTTCCAGGATTCCGAGGAGTATATCCCTGTACGATGCCCGGTCGCCCAGATCCAGCAGGTCGGAAAGCCGCGGGACGACCTTTTCAAAAAGAAGCCTCCTGTACGGAATGTTCAAGGAAAATCCCAGCACCCGGGCCATCTTTACAACAGCGCTTTGGCTCAAGTTTAAAAATATGTTAAAACAGTAATCCTCTGATAAACCCCCTGCATCTATATAATAGTCACGCCCCAAGTAACCCCTGAACACCCTCAGGGTGTCGTAGTACCCGAGATTCAGGTTTTTCCGGGCCCTTTCGGTTGAAAAGTCCAGCGTGCCGCCGAGGTCTTCGGAAGGGTTTACTGTGATTATATTAAGACCCCTTTTGTTTACCCTCCTTGTCCGCCCCATTCCGTAAAGTCTGACCACGATTATATCCCTGTAGCCTTTTTCCGTCAGCAACTTTACCGGCAGATTATCGAAAAAACCTCCGTCTATGAAAAGTTTTCCGTCTATTTTCTCCAGTTTAAAAAACGGCAGATTGGCGCTGGCGATAAGGTAGTCCACCAGCCTGCCCGCCGGTATGTCTTCTATATAGAGCTCCAGGGGTTTGAAATCCGTCAGGGACACCGTTATTATTCCGAAATCCCTGCCCGAATTCCTGATTTTTTCTTCGGAAACGCACCGCTGCAGAAGCTGCCTTAACGGCGAAATGTCGATTCCCTTTTCCTTGAAAATCTCCCTGACGGCCCTGAGCAGGGCGTGAAAGTTCTCGGGAAAACCGTTCAGTTCACGTAACTTCTCCAGTGTGTCGTCTTCCAGCTTCATTATCCGGGAATAGGATATGTTATACCATATATCGTAAGCCTTTTCCAGGTCATCCTGCACCACCATGGCGCCGTTTAAAGCCCCCACCGAGGTCCCGGCTACCCCCCGGATCTCTATTCCCAGTTCGGCCAGTGCTTTCCAGGCACCTATCTGGTACGCCCCCCTGGCTCCGCCGCCCTCCAGAACGAGTCCGTACAATTAAGATCCTCCTCCGAAGTAAATTAAAACATTTTTTTAATTCCATTATACCGATATATTAAACTGCGGTAAAACAATTTATGCAGCGGCCGGACTCAAAAAAACCGTTCAATTGAGACAAAACCCCATCCAAAAACCGGCGCCCGGCGCGGTAGTTCCCATGATCCTTCAAATCCGGTGGAAGCTTCTAAATGATTTTTTTTGATAATTTTTTTTAAGACGGCAGGATTTTTTTATTTTATGTAGTATTATAAAAATTATAAAAGGTATCCCGGATGCCGGATACTGTTAAAATGTAACAGTGCAATTTCTTGGCAATACCGATTTAATACAGCCCGGGGCCTGCCCAACAATTGTTCAGAATGAAATAACAGCTTGCAGAATTCGCAGAATAATAAATAACTGCAGACAGAGGTGAAACAATTGAACGGTGCACTGGAATCATTTAATATTTCAAATTTGAAGCCCATCAGGGAACTGATATACGAACACATCCGCCAGGCCATATTCAACGGAGATCTCAAGGCCGGCGACAGGCTGGTGGAGAAGGAACTGGCGGAAACAATGAGGGTCAGCAGGACTCCCATTCGTGAGGCCCTGCGCAAGCTGGAGGCCGAAGGTCTCATCAAGCACGTGCCCCGCAAGGGAGTAGTGGTAAAAGGATTTTCAAGGGAGGATATAATAGAGATTTATTCCATCCGCCAGGCCCTGGAGGCTCTGGCCATAACCTACACGGTAAAAAACATTACTCAGGAAGAGATAAAAAAGCTCCGGGAATTGATAGAGAAGATGGAGGAATTAACCGAAAAGGACGATACCGTCAATCTATTCAACACCTCCCAGGAGTTTAACGAAATTATTTTTAAATCCTGCAGGATGCCCAGGCTCATAAACCTAATCAGCACCTACCAGGAATACCTGGAACGTTTCAGGGTTGTAACCATGGGCAGCAGGGAAAGAAAAATTGAAGCATTAAAAGATCATAAGGAAATACTGCAGGCCATAATCGACAGAGATGAGGAAAGAGCCGAAAAACTGGTAAGAAGGCACCTCCAGGGGGCGCTGGACGCCTACCTTAAAACCTTCGGGCAAAAAAACAATAAAGCCCGCGCTGGCTTTCTCAGGAAAGACGATTGAAAAAGAAACTGTTAAAAGAGACCTGCCGGCCGGCCTTATTTTCTTCCTTGGGTCGGAGTTTTAAAAATCATCATTTATGAGTTCATCTTTTTTAAATTCAAACGGCATCCCGTATACATTAATGAATATTTTTTCAAATTATAAAATTTAATTTATAACAATTTAAGGGAGGGATCGAATGGGAAAGAATCCAGCTTAAAAATTATATCTATTTTCGGGAACTTTGGGGAAACCCACATGGGTGCTGCCCGGCGGTATAGTCTGCTCATGAATATCTTGCGCCTTGGAGTCGGTAAAGATAGTCCTTGGAACTTAGAGTTAAGGAGGGATCAGATGGAGTAAAACACAGGCTTTAAAATTAATCAACAACCAGATATCCGTCATTGAAAAGTTATAAGGGAGGGTGAAAATGATGAGCAAATCAAAAAATTGGATAGCTCTGACCTGTATTTTTGTAGTTCTTATAATGACTTTAGTTCTTGGCGGCTGTTCCTCGCAAAAATCCGGTGAAGGCCAGCAAAGCGGCCAACCTCAAGAGCAGAGAGTGGATTACCCCACAAAGCCCTTCGAGTTTGTAGCACCGGCAGGCCCGGGCAGTGGATGGGACACGACTATAAGGCTTGTAGCGAAGACCCTGGGCGAAAAGAACATAGTTAACCAGCCTATGCCTGTAATCAACAAGCCCGGCGGAGGCGGCGGCGTAGCTCTGGCTTATATGCAGGAGAAAAAAGGTAACCCCTATGAAATAGTTGTATATTCACCGCCCCTTCTTCTAATAAATCTTACAGGCCAGACTCAGTTGAGCTATAAAAACTTAACTCCTCTTGCCATGCTGATAAACGATTTCGGTGCTTTTGCGGTTCCGAAGAATTCTCCTTACAAAACCATTAATGATGTCATGGAAGCCTTGAAGAAAGATCCGAAGAGCGTAAAAATCGGTGGAACTTCCTCTCCGGGCAGTATGGACCACATCCAGTTCTTACAGGCTGCTAAAGCCGCCGGAGTTCAGGATATTAAAAACATCCAGTACGTATCATTCCAGGGCGGTGAAGGTCTGGCTGCGTTGATGGGAGGCCATGTGGATTTACTCACAACAGGTATGGCTGAGACCGTGGGCCCCATGCAAAGTGGAGATGTAAAAGTGCTCGCCGTTACTGCTCCTGAAAGGATAAAGGATGGCCCTCTGGCAAATGTACCGACCCTTAAAGAACAGGGGATAGAAACCGCCTTTATCAATTGGAGAGGACTTTTCGGCCCTCCCGATATGCCCGACTATGCTGTAAAATACTGGGCCGACGCCCTGTCTAAGATGTCTCAGACACCGGAGTGGGATGAGGTATGTAAGAAAAATGGCTGGACCAAGGTATACATGGGGCCCGATGAATTCAAGCAGTTCCTTGATAAGACCAATGAAGAGTACAAAACTCTGCTTCAGGATGTAGGTCTATATAAAGGACAGTAATATTTAATTTGATGTCCATGGAGCGGTCTGCCGCTCCATGGACAGAATCAGGAGTGTGGTTATATGAATCCAAATGTCATAGTAGGCATGGTGGCAACCATTATAGGTATTATTTACTCCATCCAGGCCCTCAGCCTCCCCAAGGCCACCATAGGTAATCCCTGGGCCCCCGTATATTTCCCCCTGGCTTTGGGGATTCTTATGGCTGCTCTGGGAGTTGTGATGATTGCAGTAGAAGTGTTGAGGGGAAATACAAGGCTTCAGGCCGGGGCCAAAGCTCCGAAAGATAAAAGTTATATTATTCTTATAATAGGGACCATCATCATCTGTGTTGTCTACGCAGCTGTTTTCAATATCGTGGGGTTTATCATTTCCACCCTGTTTTTCCTGGGTGGCATGCTGTTCCTGGTCAATGGCTCCAAGGCCTGGCTGACAAATACCGTCATCACCGTGGTTTTCACGTTTGCCGTTTGGTATGCCTTTGAAAAGATCTTAATGATCAGTTTGCCGTAGAGGTGATATTATGGACGTTATAACGAATTTATTGCATGGTTTTTCTGTGGCCTTGACTCCAGTAAATATCGTCTGGCTGATTATTGGGGCCATTTTAGGTACTGTACTGGGAATGCTTCCGGGCATAGGCCCCTCCACCGGAGTGGCTCTGCTTTTGCCCCTAACCTTTGCCATGAATCCGGCCACAGCCCTTATCGCCATGTGCGCCATTTATTATGGGGCCATGTTCGGCGGGTCGAGAAGCTCCATTCTCTTGAATGTGCCCGGCGATGGCGCGGCTGTAGCCTCATGCTTTGACGGTTACCCCATGGCCCAGAACGGCCAGGCGGAAGCGGCACTGGCCATTTCAGCCATAGCATCCTTTATCGGCGGTATGATTTCAACAATAGCGTTTGTTTTTATGGCCCTGCCCATGGCGAGGTTTGCCCTGAAATTCGGGCCGCCGGAATATTTCACCCTGATGGTTTTTGCTCTGGCAGCCACGGCTTCCATTTCCAAAGAAGCGTTATTGAAAGGTATAATTTCCATGCTCTTCGGCTTGATGTTGACCACCGTGGGGATAGATCTCCAGTCCGGTGTCCAAAGGTTCACCTTTGGTATACAAGATCTGCAGACGGGGATAGACTTTGTGGTGGTCATCATAGGGATATACGGAATATCCGAGGTGTTTAAAAACTTTGAAGGCATAAAGGTATCCGGCGCCAAACCCATCCAGTCGAAATTCGGCAGGATATGGATAACTCTGGAGCAGTGGAAAAGAAGTATAATACCAATCCTGAGGGAAACACCTGTGGGGTTTTTGGTGGGAGTTCTGCCGGGAGCCGGGGGGACCATCGCTGCCATGATGGCATATAACAATGAAAAACAATTATCCAAGGAACCGGAGCGCTTCGGAAAGGGCGCTATAGAAGGTCTGGCGGCGCCGGAGGCCGCCAACAACGCTGCTTCCGTAGGAGCTCTTATCCCCATGATGACACTGGGCGTCCCGGGCTCGGGCACCACGGCGATTATGTTGGGCGCTCTTTTAATCCTGGGCCTTCAACCCGGGCCGCTGCTCTTTGAGCAGCATCCGGATGTGGCCTGGGGTGTTATCGCCAGTATGTTCTTAGGAAATGTGGTATGTGCCATTATAAACCTGCCGCTTGCCGGATTGCTGGTCAGAGTTTTGTCGGTACCTCCTAAGATTTTATACCCTATGATAGTAGCCTTGGCCTTTATGGGTGTATATACTATCAACTTCAGCATAGTAGATTTTTACCTGCTGGTCATCCTGGGCGTTGTCGGATACTTTATGAAGAAATTTAAAGTGCCGGCGGCTCCGCTGATCCTGGCCGTAGTCGTAGGACAGTCCATGGAACAATCCTTCAGGCAATCACTGATGCTTTCTGACGGCAGTCTTGCTATATTCTTCAGATCCGGTATTTCCGTGACACTTCTGATACTGGCGGCAATTTCTTTAGTTAATAAGCGCTTGGTTTAAACCCACGGGCTTTCAGCCCGTAGATCCTTTCAGGACTTGCAGATACTTCAGT